>JABJFE010000124.1 GCA_018662905.1 Flavobacteriaceae bacterium | reverse complement strand
TTTTTTTTAGTAGTCATATGATAATTTTAATTTTACTAAATTTAAGCTTTAAAACATCCATTATGAAAAATTTTTTAATACTATTCTTGTGTTTAATTTCAATTAATTCGTATTCATACTATCAGTCCGAAACGGTAGATAAAATAATTGAAGAAGCTACTGATAACTCTCAACTTGAACTACTAGCTCACGAACTTTTTGATTTAATTGGCCCTCGATTAGTGGGAACTCCACAAATGAAAAACGCTCACGATTGGGCAAAAGAAAAGTATGAAACATGGGGAATGACAGCTAGACTTCACAAGTGGGGCGTCTGGAGAGGATGGGAAAGAGGAATTACACATATTGACATGTTAGAGCCAAGAATAAGAACCCTTGCTGGAAGGCAATTAGCTTGGAGCCCCTCTACATCTAAAAGAGGTATAACTGCTGATGTAGTAAAAGTTCCAGAAATTAATGATAAGTCAGAATTTGAGACATGGTTAAAAACTATAAAAGGTAAATTTGTTTTAGTTAGTCAAAATCAAATAACAGGAAGACCTGATTACCAATGGGAAGAATATGCGACACCTGAATCATTTGAAAAATTGAAAGAAGATCGTGATAAAATGTCTGATAAATGGTTCTCAAACTTAAGAAAAACAGGTTATGGTTATAGAGATATAAATCAAGCCTTTGAGGACGCAGGAGCAGTTGGTTTAATTTCTAGTTATTGGTCAAAAGCTTTTGGTGCAAATAAAGTCTTTAGCGCTAGAACGGAAAAAATACCTAATGTAGATTTAAACTTGGAGGATTATACAATGCTTTATAGAATGGTTGAAAATGGTACAACTCCAAAAGTGAAAATTATATCAACTTCAAAAGAGCTTGGAGATATGCCTACGTTTAATACAATTGCACAAATAAAAGGGGTTGAAAAACCCGAGGAATATGTAATTCTTTCTGCTCATTTTGACTCATGGGACGGAGGACAAGGAACAACTGATAACGGAACCGGATCAATTGTCATGATGGAAGCGATGAGAATTTTAAAGAAAATTTACCCAAATCCAAAAAGAACTATTATGGTTGGTCATTGGGGAAGTGAGGAACAAGGCTTAAATGGATCAAGAGCTTTTGTTGAAGATTTTCCAAAAATAATTGAAAATACTCAAGCAGTCTTTAATCAAGATAACGGAACCGGAAGAGTAGTAAATATAAACGGTCAAGGATTTTTAAATTCGTATGATTATATTTCAGATTGGCTTTCTGAGGTTCCTCAAAATGTAAAAAAGCATATTGAAACAGAATTTCCAGGAAATCCTGGTGGCGGCGGAACTGATCACGCTTCTTTTGTAGCTGCAGGTGTTCCAGCATTTAATTTAAGCGCTCTTGATTGGTCTTATTTTAATTATACTTGGCATACCAATCTAGACACTCACGATAAAATTGTTTTTGAGGACTTAAAAAACAATGTAATTTTAACTGCAATACTTGCTTACAAAGCAAGTGAGGATCCAGATACAGCATCAAGAGAACAAAGAGTAATGCCTGAAAAAGTGAGAAATCGTAGAACTGGAAAAATGATGCAATCCAGAGGATGGCCATCTGTTAGAAAGCCAAATCGAGACGGAACTTCATCTAAGTAAAAGATCTATTTATTCTTTTATTTATTTGTTTTAGGTGATGATTAAAGTGTAGTTCAAAGAAAAATAAAGTTAGCGATAAGTTTATTCGACCCATTAAGGCATGCCTAAAAATAGCTTTTTCCGAAAGATTCTTTTGATTAAGCTCTTCGATTAATTTAGAAAAAGAAGATCTTGAATTTTTCCAATTATTTTGAAGTTCTTTCAAAGATATTTTTTCAGGAAATTCAGCTGTAACCTTTGGAGCATTTATGGTGAATCCAAGCAATAAAAAATATTTTGTTAGAAAAGCTTTAATGTATGATGAAACAGGAGTTTTTATAATTGTTTCAGGGTATTGAATTTTCGTTCTAATGTATTTTTCAGATGATATTTCCGCTAACCATACATGATAAAGCACCTGTAAAATAGACCATTTGTCATCTGAAAAAGAAAGTGCATTACAAGGTAAGTTCTCTAATTTTTTAAATAAACTTGAAGTTTTAGAATCTAAACTATATAACCTTTTTATATAAGTCATATCTAAAATTTATCTGAGATATTTTTTAATACATCAGGAAATATTCTATGGTCACCATCATATTTAACAAGCTTATAATCTAATTTATAGTCAGAGATTATTTTTTGAAACTTGAGACTCAACTCTTCAGTTATTAATTGATCTTTTTCTCCCATTACCAAATAAGTGTTGAAAGTGTCCCATTTTGATTTGTTTTGTTCAATCAAAGTATCCTTTGGAATGTCCCCAGCCCAAATTAATAGGTTTTGTACTTTTAATTTTGATGAAAAAACCCAGCGACATGCAGTTGGACTTCCTTGAGAAAAACCTAGAACATTTAATTGGAAATCAGAATGTCCAATTTGATTAACTATATTTTGGTATAGTGACTCAATATATCTGTTGTTTTCAATTATGTCATTATCTCTATCTTCTTTTGTCATCCAACTCGCTCCCACTCGACTAAAATTTTCTGTAATATAAAACCTATTTAAAGCTTCAGGTGCAATTACTAGAGTTTCTCCGTCATTTAGAACTTCAAATTTTTTAATAAAAAATTCACTCAACATTGCATAACCGTGAAAAACCATCCAAACTTTTTTTATTGAAGAGTTTGCTTCTCCAATTTGATAATACTTTGCTCTTTTGGTTACATCCAAGTAATTTTTATACATCAAAATAATTTTAATTGTAAATCTATGATATTAATTAAAAA
>JABJFE010000069.1 GCA_018662905.1 Flavobacteriaceae bacterium | reverse complement strand
TATAAGGTGAAACGTCACGTATACCAACGCTTGAGAGCTGCTCGCTCAATGTTGGAGGGTGGGCGGTTTGAACAAAATAGTAATATTTTGTCTAGATAAATGATAAGACAAGACAGAATCCGGCTTATGGCCTGCTTTTTTATTTTAAATAACTTAAACTATTAGGTCCTTCGTTAAATATTAAATCAATTATACTTAAATCGTTTAAAAAACCATTTTTTTCAAAAAAAACTTGATTGTATATTTTATTTTTAGAAATAGAATGTTTTTGATTATCTATTTTTTTTCTTAAATCTAAACTATCATCATAAACAACTTTATACTCTTTTGATAATTTTAATTTAATTTCAATATCTAACCATTCAAAAACTAACTTAATCATATCAAAATTGAATTTTACTAAATAAGTGTATTTCTTATTATAAACTTGTTCTAATGAGTCTTTATAAAACTCAAAAAAAGGGGAGGAGCTATAAGCGGTTTGTATTGACCTCCAATGATTTTTTTGCCATGCTATTTTATTATCAATTTCAGCATTAAGCATGGGAAATTTAATTTTAGAATGCTTTACTGGGATAGTTAGTTTATGAAGACCATTAGCAGAATGAATAAATGTTCTATTTCTATAGGACTGTTTAACGTAATTTTGATGAACGTCCCATAATATATTAGAATTAATTATTTGTTTCCAACACGAAATTGGGCCAAAATAGGGTGGAACCATTATTTTTTGAACCATCAAAATAATTATTTTCTTCTCTTTTTTATTTCAGAATAAATTAAAATAATAAGAACCCCGATTAAAAAATACCATCTATAAGATTTTGGTTCTCCGTCAAGATTTATTGTTGTAAAAACTCTGTCCCAACGTATTTTCCAATTTTTAAACCCATCATTTATTCCATCAATACTAAACCAAATAAATACAGGTTTGCCTACAATATGATCTTCTGGAACAAACCCCCAACTTCTACTGTCCTCAGATCTATAACGGTTATCTCCCATCATCCAATAATAATCCTGTTTAAAAGTATAACTACTTGTTTCGACATTGTTAATTCGGATTATTCCATCAGAGTCAAGCGTTAATTCGTTTTTCTCATATTCTCTAATTATTTTTTTATATATGGGTAAATTATTTTTATTTAGTTCTATAGTATTATTTTTTTTTGGAATTACAATTGGCCCAAAATTATCTTCATTCCAATTAAATCTTATATCGTTTGGAAAATAGGATGTATTATAAGACTTAATTTCATTAAAAGTTCTTTTTAAGCTATCTAAAACCTTTGATTCTAAAATTAAATCTGCTTCTTTTTTTGTAAGAAAAAGATCAGTTTTTGTATCAGTAATTTCTACCATAGAAATTCTTGAGTTGAGTCTTATTTCGTAAGGAATTCCTTTTGATTTTGTAATGACTGTAAAATTTTCAGGGCTATTGTCTGTTACAGCAATCAAATAGGGTCTTATTTGTTCAAATTTATACTGATTTATGTCTTGAATTTTAAATTTTCTTTGAATATCAGATACTCCTAATTTAATCAAGTTTGATGCTGATACACCTTTGGAATTAAAGGCACTGTAAGTGAAAATTGGTTTAGCTCTGTAGGGCATAATGCTTTCTTTTCCATTTATATGAATTATACCGTTTATGATTTCTAGTGTATCAGATGGAACAGCTACACATCTTTTTACGTAATTTGATTTTTTATCTATCGGTTTTTTAACACCCTTTTCACGAACGAAAAATTTTCTTACTGTATCTGCAGGCCAGCTGAATGTTACAATTTCATTTCTTTTAATTTTCTGAAATCCGGGGAGTCTGAAGTAAGGAATTTGAGGTTTATTTAGATAGGACCTTAATCCAGTTCCAACTATAGTATCATGAACCATTGGAAACGAAACTGCTGTCTGTGGTGCTCTTGCTCCATAATGAAACTTACTAACAAACAAAAAATCTCCAACTAAAATAGATTTTTCTAACGATCCAGTTGGAACAATGTATGGTTGTATGAAATAAGTATGAACTAAAGTTGCTAAAATTATAGCAAAAATAATTGAACTTAACCACTCTCCAAATGCGGTTTTTGGATTTAAATTTCTTTCGTTTATGTACTTAGAACTAGATGAATAATTAATTAAGTAGATAAAAAAACCAAAAGAGGCTACTGTAGCTATCGTATCTGCAGTTGAGTTTTTTCCAAAGCTTCTTGCTGTTTCAACCCATATTACTGGAAAAATTAATAAGTTAATTATTGGTAAGAATAATAAAATCACCCACCAAAATGGTCTATTTATTATTTTCATTAAAATAAAGGCATTATATATTGGGATAAACGCAAGTGAACCTTTATAACCTGATTTTATATATAATTTCCAAGTACCTAATCCATGGATTAATTGAACAACAAAGAAAAAAATTAACCACTCAAAAATTGTCATATTTAAAATTTAAAATTTGAATCTTTTATAACATCACTCATATTAAAGACACCTTTTTTATTTAATATCCATTCTGCTGCTATTACAGCACCTAAAGCAAATCCTTTTCTACTGTGAGCAGTATGCTTAATTTCTAACGAATCTATTTCAGAATTATATTTTACTGTATGAGTTCCTGGAATATTGTTCTCTCTTTTTGATACCATATGAATAGCATTATTATTATCATTATCAAATGACCATTCTGAATATTTTGATTTGAGAATAATTTCATCTGCTAAAGTAATTGCTGTTCCACTTGGCTTATCGAGTTTTTGTTTGTGGTGGATTTCTTCGATCTTAATATTGTATTTTTTATGCTTACCTAGAAGATTTGAAAGTTTTTTATTGAGTTCAAAAAATAAATTTACACCAAGACTATAGTTTGAAGAATACATAAAACTAGTATTGGATTTTTTTGAGTATTCCATAATGTCATTATAGTATTCTAACCAACCTGTTGTGCCACTTACAACAGGAACTGAACTGTCAAGTGATAATTTTATGTTATTGACTGCTGAGTCAGGAGTGCTAAAATTTATTGCTACATCACTATTTTTTAATTTACTAATGGAATCGTCTTTATCAACTATTATTGAAATAGAATGTCCTCTTTCTAAAGAAATTTTTTCAATTTCTTTACCCATTTTCCCATATCCTAGTAATGCTATTTTCATTTTAAAAATTCAAATTTAGTGATAATCCTATGGATTCATAACTTAACTCACTACCATAATTTAAATAAGGTTTTAAACTTAAAGATTCGTTGACATTGTATTGTTTTAAATGAGAGTCAATATTGGCATCTAAAATGTTTAAAATATAAAAACCAACTATAAATACCATAGAAAGATCTCTGTTTTTCTTATGAAAATCTGCTCCGTCTAATAATCTATCGTCATCTATTATTAAATTTTGATAAGGATCATTTTTATATCCTGCTTTCCTGCTTTTGTAAGCGTTCCTATAATCCCAATATTTTTTTTGATTAAAATCGTAAGAATATATCGATGTGCCTATAGCAGCATAAACAATTGGAATCTTCCAATATTTTTTATTAAATCCTTGACCTAAACCAGGTAAAACAGCTGAGTAAAATGCTGCTTTTGATGGAGCAGATGGGTCTAACTCATCAAAATTTATTTCTTTTTCCTGAGAAATACCTGAAATTGAGACTAGAATAATTATAAATGATATGATGAATCTATTTATCACTTGAGAGCTTCTCTATTATATTTTTATATTCTTCAATGTTATTAAAAGAAATTGAAATCGAACCTTTATTTTTAGTTTTTAACGATACTTTAACCCCTACTTTTAATTTTTTTGTTAAGCTATCTATGTCATTTTTGTAAAAATCTGAACTAATAACTTTTTTATTTTCTTTTACCAAGAGATCATTTACAGATATTAGTTTTTCTGTTTGCCGTACTGATAGAGAATCTGATAAAATCTTTTTATAATATTTTAATTGTTCGTCTTTAACTTGGATGGAAGCTAGTGCTCTACCGTGCCCCATTGAAATAAAACCATCTCTTATTCCGGTTTGAATTATTGGGTCAAGTTTTAAAAGTCTTAAATAATTTGATATGGTAGATCTTTTTTTTCCAACTCTTATACTCATTTCATCTTGAGTTAACATTATTTCGTCAATGAGTCTTTGGTAGCATAAAGCTATTTCAATTGGATCTAAATTTTCTCTTTGAATGTTTTCTACAAGTGCCATTTCTAAAGATTGTTGATCGTTAGCGATCCTTATATAGGCAGGTATAGATTTTATCTTTAAAAATGAAACGGCTCTAAATCTTCTCTCTCCAGAAATTATTTGATATGATTTAAAGTCAATTTTTCTAACAGTAATAGGCTGTATTATTCCTAACTGTTCAATTGAGCTGGCTAGTTGTGATATTTTGTCATTTTCAAAATTTGTTCTCGGCTGAAACGGATTTATTTTAATTTGATCAATCGGAATTTCTATTACATTACCAATTAATTTATCTGCGTTTAAATCTTGAGCTGAGTTAATATCATTTTCTTGATTTTCTAATAACGCTGAAAGTCCTCTACCAAGGGATTGTTTTTTATATGCTTTAGCCATTTTTATTTTTATTAATTAATTCATGTGCGAGCTTAATGTAGTTTTTAGCTCCCTTGCTAGTTGAATCATAATCTATAATATTTTTTCCATGACTTGGAGCTTCTCCAAGAGTTACATTTCTTTGAATTATAGTTTTGAAAACCATATTATGGAAGTGTTTTCTTACTTCTTCAACAACTTGATTAGATAGTCTTAACCTAGAGTCATACATAGTTAAAAGAAGACCCTCAATATTTAAATTTGGATTATGAATTTTTTGAATACTTTTTATAGTATTTAAAAGTTTTCCTAATCCTTCTAATGCGAAATACTCACATTGAATAGGAATTATTACTGAATTTGATGCAGTTAAGGCGTTTAAAGTTATTAATCCAAGAGATGGAGCACAGTCAATAATTACATAATCGTAGTTCTCTTTAACAGTGTCCAGTGCTTTTTTCAACATAAATTCTCTGTTTGGATGATTAACTAGTTCCAGTTCAATAGCTACTAAATCAATAGTTGAGGGAATTATGTCTAAATTAGGAGTATTGGATTTAATTATTACGTTTTCTGCTTTTTCGGTATGTTCAAGTAACTGATATGATGAGCCTGTTATTTTTTTTAAATCTATTCCAATTCCTGATGTAGCATTAGCTTGCGGGTCAAGATCTATTAAAAGAACTTTTTGTTCTAATATTCCTAGACATGCAGACAGATTTAGTGCTGTAGTTGTTTTTCCAACACCACCTTTTTGATTGGAAACAGAAATGATTTTACCCATTAATAAATATTTATTTTAAAAATACAATTTTTTGAAATTGAAATATAGGGGGGGCAGGGGTTTTTGTTAACTAGTTTTCAATACTGTCTTTAAACTCAATAATGAAGATTTCTTCGTCTTTCTTTTTCATAAAAAAATTTTCTCTTGCAAAAGCTTCATAATTATCAGGATCTTTTAAATCGTTAATCAATTTCTGATCATTTAAAATTTCTTCTTTTAATTTTTCTTTTTTAATAATTAATTGATCAATTTCTGAATTTAGAGTATTATGAAATAAATAGGAGTTAGTATCAATAAATAACATCCAAATAATAAAAAATAAACTAACAACGATATAAAAATTTGTAAAAAATTTAAAATATTTATTTGATTTAATTTTACTAACAAAAGACTTAAATGAATTCATCTATTAAATTTATTATATCATTAATTGATTTTTGAGCATTATTTATTATCACGTTAGCATTTGTTCTAGAAGGATAAATAAATTTTTGATACATTGGTTCACACATATCGTTAAATCTATTTATAACTTCAACTTCTGTCCTTCCTCTTTCTTTTATATCTCTTTTTATTCTTCTGGTTAATCTTGAATGAGAATCTAAATCTAAAAATAATCCAAAATCAATCAAACTTATTAATTCTGAATTACAAAAAATATGAAGGCCTTCTAAAATTATTATTTTTTTAGGTTTTAAAGTTTGAGTTGTTTTTAATCTTTTATGTGTTTTGTAAGAGTATACAGGCTCCTTAATACTCTTGTTATTAACTAAACTATTTAAATCATTAACTAACAATTCAAAATCTATCGAGTCCGGATGATCAAAGTTTATTTTCGATCTTTCTTTAAAACTTAAATCAAAATGATCTTTGTAATAAGAATCTGTATTGATTTTATTAACACCTAAATTTTTATAATGTTCTTTTAATTTTTCAGAAACTGTTGATTTTCCAGAGCATGTTCCACCACATATACCAATTATGATAACCTTATTGTGTTTAAACCTCATCAACTTCTTTTTCAGTAACAGATTTCTCTGATTTATTTCCCCAGCTGTTTAATATATAGTTCATTACATCTGCAATCTCTTGGCTATCTAATCCCATATTTTCCATATTGAGATTATAATTAACTCCGTTCACGACTATTGGTCCAGAAAGTCCATATTTAACTGCTTTTATTGATTCAATTCGTTTGTTTAGCAAATAATCTGCATTCGCTAGAGGAGGATAGGCTCCTTTAACTCCCTTGCCGTCTGTCATATGACATCTTACGCAAAAATCTTCGTATAATTCTTTTCCAATGGAATGATTATTAAGTTTAGATACTTTTATTTTTTTTTTTGAGGGTATGATTTTATAAACTCCTTTGTTTTCTATTGAAACATAAATATATCCATCAGGTCCTTGCTTAACATCTCTTGGTCTACCTAAATCTTCAGCTATTTTTGATCTCGATATAACCTTATTATTTTTAATTCCAATTCTTTCAATATATTTAAAGACTAACGCTCCTGCTAATAGACTTCCTTTCCAGTTTGGATATATTTCACTAGAAATATATTCAAATGAACTGGGAGCAATTGAGGGTAGCCAGTAATATAATGGTTGTTCCATGTTTGGAAGACTTTTATCTTTTGTTATAGTTGTTCCACTGTAATTTATTCCATAAGTTATTTTTGGCCATCCATAGTTTTTTCCTTTTTGTATTATGTTTATTTCATCTCCTCCTCTAGGTCCATGTTCGTTTGTCCAAATTTCTCCAGTTTCAGGATGTTTAAACATACCCTGAGGATTTCTATGTCCATATGAATAAATAGCTCTTTTAGCGTTTGGAGAATTGTAAAAAGGATTATCAACTGGAATTGTTCCATCATCTTTAATTCTATATATTTTTCCTCCATCTACAGTAAGATCCTGAGGATTAACATTTCTATTTCCTCTATCTCCAATTGAGAAATAAAGAAAATTATCATTATCAAATTCTAATCTTCCACCAAAATGTTGACCTTTTTTTGTTTCAGGTGATCCTTTGTATAACACCTCTAAATCTGTCAATGAATTATCAATTAGTTTTGCTCTAGCAATAGTTGTATTCCCTCCTTTGCCTTTATTTTCCTCAGAAGCATAAGAAAAATACAGCAAGTTGTTTTCTTTGAAATCTGGGTGAATAGCAATATCTAAAAGGCCTCCTTGTCCCCTAAAATATATTTCAGGAAGTCCATTTATTTCTGTTTTTATTCCGTTTTTGTAATGAAAAAGAGATCCTGATTTTACAGAAGCAAGTATAGAGTTGTCATCAAAAAATTCAATTCCCCAAATAATGTTTTCATTTTCAAAAACTAACTCCATTTCATAGTCCACTTCATCTGTTACTATGGTATTTTTATTTTCTTGATCTAATGGTTTTAAATCCTGCCCGCACGAATAGTTAAGTATAAAGATTGCTAATAGTATACTGATTGAAAATTTATTTTTCATATTTAATTTATTTTAATTAATT
>JABJFE010000123.1 GCA_018662905.1 Flavobacteriaceae bacterium | reverse complement strand
TGTATGAGAAAACAACCATGTTGACGCCATTTTATTGTCTTCACTTCCCATAAAATATATATCAATAAACTTTTTATGCATTTTTACAAAGTCATTTGCTTTTGATCTGGGAACATCTAATGTGTAAAATGAATGAATTTCTTGTGCAAAACTGTTAAGAGAAATAAATAATGTTAGTAATAATAATTTTTTCATTTTTATGTTTTTAAAGTTAAATCTGATTTATAATATTGTTTTTTTAGTGTATTTGGTAAACCAATTTGGCATACCAATAAAACAAACGTTCATCTAATTTATAAAACATTACATTCAAATAAGTATGTAATAGAGTTTTTTTTAGTAATTTTATAATAAAGCATTGTTTTTTAGGTGTTTATTTGAATATAATTTATATTTTTAGGCTCCAATTTATTAATTAGATAATTAAAACTACATTTTGAAACAAGAACTAAAATCAAAAGAAACCCAAGATCTTATTATAAACACTTCTTTTGAACTTTTTTATGAAAAAGGATACAATGCAACAAGTATCCCAGACATTATGAAAGAAACTTCATTGTCAAAAGGTGCATTTTACCATCACTTTAAAAATAAACATGAAATTGGCACTAAAGTAATTGAAGTTATTATTCGAAAAAGAATAAAAGAAGGATTTATCAACCCATTAACAAATAATGATGGTAATATTCCAGAACTTTTAAAATATGTTTTTACTAATAGAATTAAAAATTACTCAGACAGAGAAAAAGCTTTAGGTTGCCCTGCTAATAATTTAGTTGGAGAAATTGGATATACTGATCAAGATTTTAGAGTGATACTTAAAGATTTATTTGAAGAGTGGAGATCTGAATTGATAAATACTATTGATATTGGTAAGAAAAGAGGTGAAATAAAACAAGAAATCAATAGCTCAGCTACAGCTATTTCTTTGATATGTGCTTTTGAAGGTGTTAGAGGTGTTAGAAAAGTATATGATGATGATGATATTTTTGATGAATTCCTGGAATCTATGGGTCTTTTTATAAATAGTTTAACTGCTTAAAATTTCCAACTGTCAGATCTAAATGATGACGCTGGCAGTCCTTTAGTATTATATAAATTTCCTTTTAAATAATTTTTCCATCCATATCTCACGTGAATAGGGTTTTTTACATTATCACTTTGAACCTCTAATTGATTACCCTTTATTTTAGCATTTGCAGGATAAAAAACTCTATCCTGTGAAGCTAATTCAAAGTTGTTTATTTTTTCATCAGGACAATACAAACCATTTTTAGCATAATCGAATTTTAGTAACACTGTATTTTCTTTAATTTCTAAAGATTTGAATACTGGACCCGAAAACTCTACAGTTGATAAACCATAATCTTTATTTAATGCCCAGTAAGCAAGCCTTTTGCCTAAAATAAATTTCCTTGGGGGATGAATAGAGTTTTCATCTCCGACATCAAGCGAAACTACCATTCCAGTATTGGATGTATTAAACATTGTATTAAGCTGAGCTTCTCTTAAAAAAGCAGAACTTGATTTATCATTTCCATCGTATTTGTAAGGCGAAATTTGAACAAAATAAAATGGAAAAGATCCTTGATTCCAAGCTCTTCTCCACCCCTCTATCATTGAATTTTTTAATTTAGCATAATTACTTGCTCTTGAAACATTACTTTCTCCTTGATACCAAATAGCTCCCTTTACTCTAAAGTTAATCAGTGGGTTAATCATGGCGTTATATAATGACGACGGTTCATCAATAGCTCTACCTCTATGATTTTTTATTTCACTTTTTATAAAATCATTATTTAAAGATTTAGAATCTGTCCAGGCTTCTGCCGGGGTTCCTCCCCATGAGGAATGAATAATAGCAACCGGCACATCAAGAACAGTATTTAAATATTTTGCAAATGAATACCCCACAGCACTAAAAGAAGGTGAATTTTCTTGATTTGAAATAGACCAATTACCTTCTAAATCTTCAAGTGGAAATTCACTTGTATTTCTTTCAACTGTAAAAAATCTAATTTCAGAATTATAAGAATTAGCTATTGCATCATTGGCTCCTAATATTGGCTCGTTTCTATAACCGTTTAGATTCATCTGCATGTTAGACTGTCCTGAAGCTAACCAAACCTCCCCCATTAAAATATTAGACATTACAACTTTTTGATCACCAGATTTTATACTGATTTTGTGACTTTTACCAGATTTAGGAGTTTTAATATTTATAATCCATTTTCCATTTTCATCACTCTGTGTTATTAAAATTTTTTCATTCCAACTAAGTGTAATTGAAATACTTGATCTTGATTTTGACCAGCCCCAAATAAAAACGTTAGAATCTTGTTGTAAAACCATATTGTCATTAAAGATTGATGGCAATTTTAAATCCTGAGAAGCAATCAAGTTGATTGTAAAAAGAGAAATTATTATTATTAAATTATTTTTCATTCGTTAAATTTTAGGAATATTTAATTTAATAAAATTATCTTAGATATAATCAAAAGTATAATGATCAATCAAAATTTAAAATTTATTTCATTTTTTTTAATTCTTTTTTTTTCAGCATGTAGTACTGAAAACAAAAAACCTAATATTATAATTATTTATGCTGATGACTTAGGTTTTGGTGATGTTAGCGCATATAATCAAGGTACACTAAACACACCTAATATTGATAGAATTGCAAATAATGGTATTAAATTTACAAATGGACATTCATCATCTGCAACATGTAGCCCTAGTAGATATGCTTTATTAACTGGTTCATATCCGTGGAGAAACTCTAAAGCAAAAATTTCTACTGGAGCTTCAATGATTATTGATACAAATCAAAAGACATTGCCAAAAATGTTTAAAGAAAATAATTATTCAACTGGTATAGTGGGTAAATGGCATCTGGGATTAGGTGATGGTCAAATTAATTATAATTCTAAAATATCTCCTGGTCCTAACGAAATCGGTTTTGACTACTCCTATATTATGCCAGATACTCAAGACAGAGTTCCAACTGTGTATATTGAAGATGGATATGTAAAAAATTTAGATAAAAACGATCCACTATATGTTAGTTTCAAAAGTAATTTTGATAATCAACCAACTGGGAAAAAAAATCCAGAAATGCTGACAATGAAATGGCATCATGGTCACTTTAATTCAATTATTAATGGTATTTCGAGAATTGGCTTTATGAAAGGTGGCAAAAAAGCACATTGGAGTGATATTGATATGGCTGACCATTTTTTAAATAAAGCAAAATCATATATTTTAAATAATAAAAACAAATCCTTTTTCTTATTCTATTCAATGCAACAGCCTCATGTTCCAAGAACACCACATCCCAGGTTTAAAGGAAAATCAGGAATGGGTCCAAGAGGAGATGTGATTGTAGAAGCAGACTGGTGCATTGGAGAACTTTACAAGACACTTGAAGACGAAAATCTATTAGAAAACACATTAATTATAATTTCAAGTGATAACGGACCTGTTCTAAACGACGGTTACTTTGATGATGCTGTAGAAAAAATCGGGAATCACACACCTTCAGGCATTTATAGAGGCGGTAAATACAGTTTATTTGAAGCTGGTACAAGAGTGCCTTTTATTTCATATTGGAAAGGAGTCATAAAACCTAAAAATTCAGATAAATTGATTTCTCAAATTGATCTTTTCAATTCTTTATCATCAATTATTAAAAGTGAAATTAAAACTAGTGACAGTTATGATTTATCTGAACTTTTACTAAAAGGAGTTGGAAAAGAAAGAGAAGAATTAATTCTTGAAGCATCAGGAAAAACTGCTTTGAAATATCAAAACTGGGTATTAATTCCACCATACAAAGGGAAAGCTGTAAGTACTTATACAAATGTAGAGTTAGGTAGATCCAACTCATTTCAACTTTATAATTTAAAAACAGATCCTAGTCAAAAGGTAAATTTAGCAAATCAAAAAAAAGAAAAATTAACTGAACTTATAAAAATTTACAATAAGGTTATTAGTAACTAAGAAGCGATGTTAACAGCTCTTGTTTCTCGAATAACGGTAACTTTAACTTGTCCTGGATAAGTCATGTCAGTTTGGATTTTTTGTGATATTTCAAAAGAAAGTTTAGCTGCATGATCATCAGAAATCTTTTCACTTTCTACCATAACTCTTAATTCACGACCAGCTTGAATAGCATATGCTTTATTTACACCTTTAAAAGAATATGCAACATCTTCCATTTCCTTTAATCTTTCGATATAACTATCTAACACTTGCCTTCTTGCTCCAGGCCTAGCACCAGAAATAGAATCGCAAACTTGTACAATAGGTGATATTAAATTATTCATTTCTATTTCATCGTGGTGAGCTCCAATAGCATTACACACATCTGGTTTTTCTCCAAATTTTTCTGCCCATTGCATCCCAAGTAAAGCATGAGGAGTTTCAGTTTCTTCTTCTGGAACCTTACCTATATCATGTAAAAGTCCAGCTCTTTTTGCGATTTTTGGATTCAAACCTAATTCTGAGGACATTATACCGCAAAGTTTAGCAACTTCTCTAGAGTGTTGTAAAAGATTTTGACCATAAGAAGATCTATATTTCATTCTACCTACAGCCTTAATTAGAGCAGGATTTAATCCATGAATTCCCAAATCAATTACTGTTCTTTTACCAACTTCAATAATTTCATTTTCAATTTCTTTTTTTGTTTTCTTTACAACTTCTTCGATTCTAGCAGGGTGAATTCTTCCATCAGTAACCAGCTTATGTAAAGATAGTCTAGCAACCTCTCTTCTTACTGAGTCAAAACAAGATAAAATTATAGCTTCAGGTGTATCATCTACTATTATTTCAACCCCTGTGGCTGATTCAATAGCTCTAATATTACGACCTTCTCTTCCAATAATTCTTCCTTTAACATCATCAGATTCAATATTAAAAACGGAAACACAGTTATCAATAGCCTCTTCTGTACCTACTCTTTGAATAGTATTAATAACTATTTTTTTTGCCTCTTGCATTGCAGTAAGCTTAGCGTCTTCAATAATATTTTGCGTAAGCTCTAAGGCTTCAGTTTTGGCTTCTTCTTTTAAGGATTGAACTAATTCCTTTTTAGCATCAGAAGCAGACATACTGGATAATTTTTCAAGTTTCTCAACCTGTTCTTTATGAAGTTTATCTACCTGTTCACTTTTCTTGTCTAAAAGTTCAATTTTTTTATCAAAAGAAGAAATCTTATCATTCAAACTTTGATTATTCTTTTTATTAATAGAAAGTTCATTTGACACTTGAGATTCTTTATCTTTAATTCTTTTCTGAACGTCAGTAAGATTTTTTTCTCTACTTAATATATGTTTTTCATGCTCGGATTTTAATTCTAAAAACTTTTCTTTTGCCTGAAAAATTTTATCCTTCTTTATGTTTTCCCCTTCAATAGATGCAGATTTTAATATATTTTCTGTTTCTTTTTTTGCATTTTCTAAAGACTTAGTTATTGATGTTTTTTCCAGAAATTTAGAAATAACAAAACCTATTGATAGTCCTAGAAATACAAGAACAAAATTGATTATTGTAAAATATTCCATAATAATTATTTATTTAGTTAAAAAAAAAGCCTACATCATGAAGTTTTGTATAAACTCTTGTAAGACAAGATTAAGGCTAACTAGCTGATCAAGGATCCTAAAAGGGCATGCTTTAGCAGACTAGACTCACCTTTTATAAAAAAATTCGCGTTGAGTTTATCAAAAAAATTGATGTAGGCAATAATGTATTTTATTTAAATGAACGTGCTAAAGGTCAATAATTTCTTGAATAGATTTATTAATCTTTTCTAATCTTTTATTTACCTCTTCATTAATTTTAGCTTCAGAAATATTTTCTTGTTCAGTTTGAGTTGCTAATTGAAGGGCACACATTGCCAAAACATCTTGCTTGTCTTTGACTGCGTAATTTTCTTCAAAATGCTTAATCATAATATCAATTTTTTTTGATGCAACTCTAAGACCTTCTTCTTGTTCTAAAGGAACATTTAGAGGGTAAACTCTATTGGCAATTGTCAATTTAATTTTTTGCATTAAATAGATTTATGAACTTAAACTTAATATACATTTATCCAACTCATTGATAAGATTATTAATCTTTAGCTTCGTTAATGATTTATCATCACTACCTAAGAAAGTATTTGCAATTTTTATAGAATGATATTTTTCTTTCCATTCCTTTAATTGATTTTTTTGTTTGAGCAAAGACTCTTCTTTCAATCTTAAATCATTACTAAATTTCAAATTCTCATCTTTTAATTTTTTAATTAAAGATTTTAAATTCGATAAATTAGTTTCTAAAAGAACAATATTTTCAATAGACTCAGACATTAAAACAATACTATCTTACTCAAATTTAGTGTTACTAAAACTCTTAAACAAATAAGTACTTATATTTTAAAATCTTAAAATTATTTTTAGTAATATTAAAAATTAAATAAATATAAAAGCATTACAAAAATAATAATGAAAAAATTAATAATTCTATTTTTATTTATTTCAGCAAACATAAATTCACAAAATAATTTTCCTAAAAACTATTTTTCTAATCCATTAGATATTGAATTAATCTTAAATGGAAATTTTGGAGAATCAAGACCTAGTCATTTTCATTCAGGAATTGATTTTAAAACTCAATTTAAAGAAGGATTAGATGTGTTTAGTTCTGCTGAGGGATATGTAAGTAGAATAAGTATAAAACATGGTGGATTTGGAAAAGCACTTTATATAAATCATCCCAACGGATTCACGACAGTCTATGCACATTTGAAAAATTTTAATAAAAAAATTGAGGATTATATTAAAAAATTACAATTCGATAAAAAATCTTATCAAATTGAACATTATTTAAAAAAAGATATAATAAAAATCTTGAAAAATGAAAATATTGGTAAGTCAGGAAATACTGGATCATCTTTTGGTCCTCATTTACATTACGAAATAAGATTAACTAAAAATCAAAAAGCAATTAATCCACAATTATTTGAGATTGATATAAAAGACACCAGAAGACCAACAGTAAGTTCAGTTTTTTTATATAAAATTGATAGTC
>JABJFE010000122.1 GCA_018662905.1 Flavobacteriaceae bacterium | reverse complement strand
TGTTGGAAAAGCTTATCAAGAAATAGGTTTTTTATCTTTAAAAAATCATTTTTTATCAAAAGATAATGTTGAGAATTTGTACAATCAAATCAAGCATTTTTTTGATATGTCATCTGAAGTTAAATCAAAATATGAATTTGATGGTTTTAAAGGACAAAGAGGTTATACTTCCTTTGGAAAAGAACATGCTAAAGGTAAAAAAGAAGGAGATTTAAAGGAATTTTGGCATTTTGGTCAATATCTTGAAGATGGTGATAAATCAAAATTCAATTATCCCGATAATCCTTACGTTGATGAAGTTCCTGAATTTAATACAGCTGGTGAAACTACATATAAAGCATTAGAAAAAACGGGAGTTTATGTTTTAAGAGCTATTGCATTATTTTTAGAATTAGAAGAAAATCATTTTGATAAATATGTTTTAAACGGAAATAGCATTTTAAGACCAATTCACTACCCTCCTATTACTAAAGAGCCTGATAATGCTGTTCGAGCAGCTGCTCATGGAGATATTAATTTAATTACTTTACTTATGGGTGCTCACGGTAAAGGATTACAGGTTAGAAATAATAAAGGAGAATGGATAGACGCTATTGCAGGTGAAGACGAAATAGTTGTTAATGTTGGAGATATGCTATCTAGATATACTAATAATAAGCTTAAATCCACCATACACAGAGTTGTAAATCCTCCAAAAGAATACTGGAGTAAATCCAGATATTCAATTCCTTTTTTCTTACACCCTATTGGAACAATGAATTTAAATGTACTTGAAAATTGTATTAATGATCAAAATCCAAAAGGTTTTGATGATATTACTGCTCATGATTTTTTAATCAATAGATTAATTGATATAGGAGTTATGAAAAAATAATGAAAAAACTAGGTTCTCTTTCTGATCTTAAATCTTTGATTAATCCTAATGATATTGTAGAATCAGTTGAGATTAAATTAAAGAAGAATAATTTTAAACCTCAAAATCTGGAAGCGCATTATAGCGTTAAAGGACGAGCAGGTAAACCAGTGACAATTGTTAAAGGATTTAAAGGAACAAAGGATCAGATCAAAGAATTAGCTAAACTACTTAAGAATAAATGTGGTGTTGGGGGATCTATTAAAAATGAGGAAATTATTATCCAAGGTAAATACAGAGACAAGATCACATCTATTCTCACAGATCAAGGTCATATTGTAAAAAGAGTTGGGGGTTAACCTTCGTGTTCTTCTATACCAGAATCTTTGAATAACATAAACAGGAAAATTAATAATGACCCTACCATAAATATATTTCCTACCCAATTGTCAAATTTGATACTCATAATATCTGCTAAAATTTCAAATGCAAGTAAGCCAATAAAAACATTTAACCTGTTGTCATAAAATAAAGAAGAAACTCTTTTATAATAGGATGCTAAACCAAACCATACCACTGGAATTAAGGAAATTATAATTGATATAATCCAAAATGGAGTGATTGATGATTTTAAAGCTTCAAAAAATTCATCCGGATTACTCTCTATTTTTTCTTCAAAAGCTTGCTGATCGAATCCCTCAGGATTTTGCATATCGATCTCAGCATATTCAATTGCGAAAACTCCAAAAAAAGCAAATATTATTATTAAAGCAGGAATTGAAAGAACTATTGAAAACAACATCCTTAAAAGATAAGTTGTACCATTTATTGTTCCCGAGAATTGAAAAAACTTTTTCATTTTATAAAATTTAATTAACTGATTTTGGGTTAGACCCCCACTTATTATCTTCTTTAACACCATCTGTACAAAATAAGACTAGAATCCATATAAATCCGATTAGCGGTATCAGAATAATTAAATAAAACCAACCTGATTTACCTACATCATGTAATCTTCTTACTACTATTGCCAATCCAGGAATTAAATGTGCTATTCCGGCAATTAAATAAATCCAGCCATAGCCTAAGTCTTGACCCATTAATTCAAAATTTAATCCAAGAGCATTATCTAAAACCATTGCAAACAATAATATTATTGTGTAGTATAGTGTCCACATCCAATACTCTTTTCTTCTTGCTCTTCCATTAAAATCTGAATATTTATTGGTAAGTATTTCTAAGTAATATTTATTCATAAGGTTATAAATATATAAAAATTATTTATTAAAACATTCTTTAACGAATGTTAATTATCTCTATCCTCAAATTTTTCTTGCTTAGCTTTATTAAATCTGTTGACTATTGCAAATACTATAAGAATAGCACATGTTCCATAAAATAATGTTAAAAGCATTTTATTTAATTTTTACACTTGTTCCATATGCAAGTACTTCTGCAGCACCCTGAGAAATAACTGATGTCATAAACCTTACGTTTACAACAGCATCTGCTCCTACCCTTTTGGCATCTTCTATCATTCTAGAAAGAGCTTGTTCTCTTGATTGCGCTTGAAGCTTAGTGTATTCTTCAATTTCACCTCCGATTAGATTTTTAATTCCTGCAAATAAATCTCTGGCTACATTTCTTGCTCTAACCGTAGAACCTCTAGCAATTCCTAGTGCTTCTATTATTTCTTTATTTGGTATTGTTTCAGT
>JABJFE010000020.1 GCA_018662905.1 Flavobacteriaceae bacterium | reverse complement strand
TTTTCTAAATCTTCTTTCAAATAAAACTAAATTAGTTTTTGTTAATCATGTGTCTAATGCGCTAGGAACAATTAATCCTATAAAATCAATTATTTCAAAAGCACACGAATATGGAGCTGCAGTTTTAATAGATGGTGCTCAGGCTAGTTCTCACATTAAAGCTGATTTACAAGAACTAGATGTTGATTTTTATACAACGTCAGCCCATAAATTATGTGGTCCAACAGGTATAGGAATGTTATTTGGCAAAAAAGAATGGCTAAACAAAATGCCTCCATATCAAGGTGGTGGTGAAATGATTTCAGAAGTTACTTTTGAAAAAACAACATATGCTGAGCTTCCTCACAAATTTGAAGCTGGAACACCAAATATAGTAGGAGCAATAGGATTTGGAGCATCATTAGATTATTTAAACAATATAGGTTTTGATAATATAGAAAGTTATGAATCTGAGCTTCTAAATTATGCTACAAATAAATTAAAAAAAATTACAGATCTTAAAATTTATGGTGAGGCAAAAAACAAAACATCTGTAATCTCATTTAATGTTGGCGCACTACACTCATACGATATAGGAACAATTTTAGATAAATTTGGAATTGCAGTAAGGACTGGTCAGCACTGTGCGCAACCAGTTATGGATTACTTTGGGATTTCTGGTACTGTAAGAGCTTCATTCTCTTTTTATAACACTAAGGAAGAGATTGACTATTTCTGTAAATCCTTAGATAGAGCAATAGCAATGTTAAGCTAATTTGTATCTTTGAAACAGATTGAAATAATATGGGAATAATAGATATTCAAAATGAAATTATTGAAGAATTCTCTCTTTTTGAAGATTGGATGCAACGCTATGAATACATGATTGAACTTGGAAAATCAATTGAATTAATTGACACAGCCAATAAAATTGATTCCAATTTAATAAAAGGATGTCAAAGTAAGTTATGGCTTCACGCTGAGCTTAATGAAGAAAAATTAATTTTTAAAGCGGATAGTGAAGCAATTATAACCAAAGGAATTGCAGCAGTACTGCTAAGAGTTTTTTCAAATCAAACTCCAAAAAATATTTTAGAGGCAAATCTTGAATTTATTGACAAAATTGGGTTAAAAGAACATTTATCTCCAACTAGAGCTAATGGGCTTTTATCAATGATTAAACAAATAAAATACTATGCTTTAGCATTTAACAAAAACTAGCAATATGGATGCAAACGAATTAGGAGAAAAAATAGTAAGAACTCTCAAAACAATATATGATCCTGAAATTCCAGTAGATATTTATGAACTTGGATTGATCTATGATGTTTTTGTAAATGAAGACAATCACGTGAAAGTTTTAATGACTTTAACAACACCAAATTGCCCTGTAGCCGAAACTCTTCCTCTTGAGGTTGAAGATAAGGTTAGATCAATTGAAGAAGTGGCAGAAGCAAAGGTTGAACTCACCTTTGATCCGCCATGGACAAGAGATCTTATGAGTGAGGAAGCTAAATTAGAACTCGGATTTTTATAATGTCTCAAGAAATAATAAATAGAGTTGCCAAAAGCAAATTAGAAACTATTGATCTTGAATTTTTCTTTCCTAAAACAGATAGAATTTCATTCGATTTAAAACCTTGGTTAAAAGAAGAATTATTTCTGTTAGAAAAGGATTTTAGAGAAAAAGTAAAGAATTTCGATTGGAAAAGTTTTGACAATAAAGCAGTTTTTATAATATGTTCAAATGATGCTATAATTCCCGATTGGGCTTTTATACTTGTAAGCTCAAGCCTTAATAATGAAGGAATAGTTAATGTAATTGGATCGAAAGAAATTTTAGATATTAAATTAATAACTGATTCGATAAGTGCCTTTGATTTTTCAATATATAAAGGCAAGCCGGTAATTATTAAAGGTTGTTCAGATCAAAAAATCCCTCTTTCTGCATATTCTGTGTTGTTAGAAAAATTACAACATCAAGCAAAAAGCATAATGTTTGGGGAGGCATGTTCATCTGTGCCCATATATAAATCATTAAAAAAATCAAATTGAAACTTAAAATAGTTCATTTACTGTCATTACTATTTATTAGTACTTTTTTATATTCTCAAGATGAGATTGAGGACAATAAATGGAAGAATTCAGGAAATGCGACTTTCTTGTTGAATCAATCGAGTTTTAGTAATTGGACCTCTGGGGGCCAAAGTAGTATTTCAGGTACACTTCAAGTTAACTATAACTTTAATTATGCTGATAATGGTTGGGCTTGGGATACTAAGTTGATTAGCAATTTTGGAGTAAATAAAATAAGTGGAAGCGAATTTTTAAAAAAAACAGATGATAGAATTGAAATAAATTCTGTTTTAGGAAAAAAATTTAATAATGACATTATTGGGAAATGGAGTTATTCAAGTTTTTTTAATTTTCAGACTCAATTTGCTAAAGGATATAGATTTGGAAATGATTCAAATGGGAACCCAAATAGAACTGAAAAGTCAAGATTTTTCTCGCCTGCGACAACACAACTTGGAGTGGGTTTATACTGGAAAAAAAGTAAAGATTTCTGGATAAACGTTGCTCCAATGACTGGAAAATTAATTTTAGTAAATAAATTTTTTACTGAAAACTTAAACGAAAATCAAACATACTTTGGGGTTAGAAAAGGAGGAAATAGTAGATTTGAACTTGGAGCTTCAATTAGAGCTTATTATAAATCAGAGATTTTTGAAAATATTACTTTAGAAAATAGATTGAGTTTATATTCTGACTATTTAGACAAACCTCAAAACGTAGATTTTGATTGTACATTTAATTTTGTCATGAAAGTAAACCAATATATTTCGACAAATTTAATTTTTCAATTCGTCTATGACGATAATGAAATAAAAAGAGTTCAAGTTAGAGAGGTCCTTGGATTAGGACTGAACATAGACTTAAGTAATATAGATTTAAGTAATATCGGGATATAAAAATGCATTGTAAGGAAATCTGGTAATATGGATTTTTCTAATTTCCTTATAAACATCTCTTCGAAAATTGTTTATATCATCTTTATTTAAGGCAGACATAAAAAATACTTTATCATACTTTTTTCTCAAACTTTTTTTCAAGCTATCAATACTATTTTTCTCATAATCCATATCATTTACATCCTCAATAACCTGTTTGTTATTCATAAACATATCCGTTTTATTAAAAACCATAATAAAGGGCTTATCACTTGAGTCGATTTCATTTAAAATCAAATTTACAGATTCGATATGATCATTATAATTTAAATGTGATATATCAACCACATGAATAAGCAAATCTGCTTCTGTAATTTCAGTTAAAGTGCTTTTAAAAGAATCGACTAATTGAGTTGGTAGTTTTCTTATAAACCCAACAGTATCAGTTAGTAAAAAAGGCATGTTTTCAATAACAACTTTTCTAACTGTTGTGTCTAAGGTTGCAAATAGTTTATCCTCTGCAAATACTTTGGCTTTAGAGATGGAATTCATAAGTGTAGATTTCCCAACATTTGTATAACCAACAAGGGCAACTCTAACAAGCGAACCCCTGTTCCCTCTTTGGGTAGACATTTGCTTGTCTATTGTAACTAACTTCTTTTTAAGTAAATTAATTTTATTTCTAACTATCCTTCTATCAGTCTCAATCTCGGTTTCACCAGGACCTCTCATTCCAATACCACCTTTTTGCCTTTCTAAGTGAGTCCAAAGCCCCTTTAACCTGGGTAAAATATATTGATATTGTGCAAGTTCAACTTGATTTCTAGCATAGCTAGTTTGGGCTCTTTGAGCAAAAATATCTAGAATAAGTCCTGTTCTATCTACAATTTTACATTTTAAAAATTTTTCAATATTCGCCTGTTGCGCTGGGCTTAACTCATCATCAAAAATTACAGAATTTATATCGTGAATTTTAATATAACTAGATAGCTCTTCCATTTTTCCTTTTCCTAAAAAAGTTTTAGGATCTGGAGAATTCATTTTCTGAGTAAACCTTTTTATTACAGTTCCTCCAGCAGTATAGGTTAAGAAATTTAATTCATTTAAATATTCTTCCAAAACCAGTTTCGGTTGATCTAGGGTAATAATTCCTACAAGAACAGTACGTTCTAAGCTTACAGATGATTTTTCAATCATTATTTGTCGGAAAGTTTTTTAAAATATTTTAATTCAACTGAAATACCATCAAATTTCGCATAAGAATAGTATGAAATCCAATCTCCAAGATTAAAATATTTAGCATTATTGTTTAAAGTCACTTCTAAAGGCATGTGCCTATGCCCAAAAATAAAATAATCATAATCAATTTCTGTTAATTTTCTTTTTGCATACTGCACAAGCCATTCGTTGTCATCGCCCTTGTATACAAGATCATCAACACCTGAAATAAGTTTATTTTTAGTGGAAAGATATTGAGCTAAACTAACTCCAATATCTGGATGAATCCATTTAAATAAAAATTTGCAAAGTGAATTTGAAAATACTTTTTTCATTCTTTTAAAACCTGTATCGCCAGGACCTAAACCGTCTCCGTGTCCTATTAACATTTTTTTGCCAGAAATTGAAAAATTTTGAGGCTTGTGAAAGACCGAGATATTAAGTTCTTCTTCAAAATAACCATTCATCCATAAATCATGATTTCCGACAAAGAAATAAATTTTAATTCCTGAGTCAGATAATTCCGCCAGTTTACCTAAAGTCCTAACAAAACCTTTGGGAACTACTTTGTTATATTCAAACCAAAAATCAAATAAGTCACCTAATAAAAAAATAACTTTTGCATCATGCTTAATTGAATCAAGCCAATTAACAAACCTTTTTTCACGAACTAAACTACTTGCGTGATCTGGAGCTCCAAGATGATTATCTGATGAAAAATATATTCTTTCATCATCCTTTAAGTCTATATTGATAAAACTATTGATCACTTTCATACCAATTAGCAAATGAAGATTCTGTTTCTTGCAATTTAAGAGAGTGAAGTGAAATGTAAGCAGGAAGACGTTTTTTAATTTTGTGTGCAAAATCTATAACCAATAGCTCACAGGTTGGCTGATAATCAGCTAAAATTACTTTATGACCACTGTTCTTTAAAGTAAGTGCTAATTCTTTGTGAGGAGTGTTTTTATTGAAAACTGTTGCATGATCAAAAACATCGACAACCTCTTCTTTTACTATTTTTTTTAAATCACTGAAATCAATAACCATCCCATATTTAACATTATTAGAATCGTCATTAGGTAATCCAATAACCGTAACAAAAAGCTTATAACTGTGTCCGTGAACATTTCTACAGGCCCCGTCATATCCATACAATGCATGTCCTGTTTCAAAATTAAACTGTTTAGTAATTCTAATCTTATTCATTAATTTTAATTTAGTACAAAAGTAAAAGAATCCGTTAGATTACCTTCTCAAAGCAATAAAAAGGTTTGTCACTTTGTTTTCTAAAGTATATTTCGCCTAATTTTATAAATCCTAAGTTAGAATAAAATATATTGTTAAAAGGATTTCCACTAAAAGTATCTAGTCTAATAGAACTGAAGTTTTTTGTTTTTGCATATTCAAAAGAAAAAATCATAAGCTGCTTTGCATATCCTTTATTCTGAAATTCAGGGTCAACAGCAAGTCTATGTAAATAAATGTTATTCTGGTTGGGTGTTAACCATTTAACTTTTGAATAAAACTCATCCATTTTATTAGAAATCACTAAACAACCAATCAATTTATTTTCTATCTCTAATACATAGAGATTTTGGTTTAAAACATCATTCTCAAAAGTTGCAATATTTGGATAGTGCTCGTTCCACTGAAATATTTTATTTGAAATCATAAAAGCAGCACAAGCTTTTGTTATTTCAATTATTCTATCTAAATCATCTTTTGTTGCTTTTCTAATCATCCAACTAGTAGATTAAATTTCCGTAATAATCAACATCAACATTTGAAAAAGGATCAATCATTTTATCTACTAAAACTGAAAACTCTCCTCTTGTAATAGTTCGTTCTAAACTAAAATTAGACAAACTATGACTTTTCCATACTTCTAGATATTCTGATTCACTTGAAAAAGAATCACCTTTAATTTCGCTTATCCAATTTAAAATATTTTTTATTGATACGATTTCGGGAAAAGAAATTTGATCTGATTTAAACATCTCCCAGTTATCTAAGAAAACATCGTTTTTTTTCAATTTAATATTTGGATAAAAAAGAGTTTTATTTTCCCACCCTATATTTAATCCCTCTGATCTTAAAATACCACAAGCACCTATTTTCTGATAGCTTATAAAATTTAAATCTTCAGAGTCAACATCAACATACGGTAATATATATCCATTATTTTTTATTATCTCTGACTGAACGTCTCTTATACTGATTTGATCAATATTTTTTTTCTTTCTAATTGCCAAAGATGCTAAAATTCCTGAGGCCTGACCTATCTGCATCACAACGGGTTGTAGTCTAGTCGTTCCATTTACAAGGTTAGAGACTGAAATAGATTTTTCAATTACAATAAAATTATCAATATTTTCGGGTATTAAGCTTCCGATTGGAACAGAGTAAGATGGGACAGGATAAAAATCAAGTTCCGGAAGATTAGAATAATTTGAATAAGCACCATGATGATGGTCAACTGGGTAATCTCCAACAGCAATTCCTGTTCTATAAATTGAGTTTTGTTGAGAATAAGGAGATTTAATATCGTTTAATGTTAAAGTAACCTTTCCTTTGGATCTTCTCGACTCTCTATGATAAGGTATCAGTGGAAATCCATCTTTTGTAGGGTATTGATCATAATCTAATGATAAATTACTAAACCCCATTTCTGTTTGAATAAAATATAAAAATCTTAACGATTTTTGTTTAGCTTTTTCATAATTCAAAATGCGCTGCTCAGCATTCATTTCAAT
>JABJFE010000121.1 GCA_018662905.1 Flavobacteriaceae bacterium | reverse complement strand
CCCACTGTTTAGTTGTTTTTTTTTTGTATTCTTGAAAAATAAAACTATTTCATTTTGAAAAAATTACTTTTAATATCATTTTTATTCATTTTAACTAATTGTGAAAACAATGAAAATAACATGACAGTTAAAGTGAAAGTCGAAAATTTTAAAAAGGGAAATATTTATTTACAAAAGATTTCTGATTCCGCTTTAATAAATGTTGATTCAATTTTTGTAAAAAAAAATGAATCAATAATATTAAAATATAATATTGATTCTCCTGAACTATTTTATTTGAATCTAGATGTCTCAGATATTGATAATAGAATTGAGTTTTTTGGCGAAAAAGGAGAAATTAATATTGATACATCATTAGAAAAATTTAATTCAGATTTTAAAATAAGTGGTTCTTCAATTGATTCTTTATACAGAGATTATCTTAGCGTTATTAAAAAATTTAATAATCAAAAACTTGATTTAATTCAATTATCTTTTAATCTTACTAAAACTGAACTGGACGACAGTTTAATTAAAGTACAAAACCAAATAAAATCACTAGATAAAAGACAATATTTGTATAACTTAAATTACACTGTCAGTAATGGAAATAGCTTTATTTCTCCACTAGTAGCAATAAATGAATTCTCTGAATCAGGAAAAATAGTTTTAGATACTATCAAAAACTCAATGAGTAAACAAGTCCTAGAATCTAAGTACGGAAAAATATTTAGTGATATTGTAAAAAATAAATAAGCTAAAGCTTATTAAATTTCTTAACTAGTTCTGATGCAATATCAGTAAGTTCAAAACTTATTTTTTTAAAATGTTTGTTGTTATCAGAAATTTCTTTCTGATGAATTTTTTTAATTATACTATCAAAAGCGTCAAAACATTCATCAATTAATTTTTCACTATTTTTTAAATCTGCATCCGAATTTTCTAATTGCCAAAGATTAATGTTTTGTATTATTTCCCCAATAATATTATTTAAATCTTTTTTTAAATTTTTTACACTTGCCATAATTATAGTTTAATTCCCAGAATATTTTACAAAATTTCTAGGTGTTTCATAAAGGGTAACTGATAATTCATTATCCTTTGATATTTTATCTCTTAAAATATTCCATATAAAAATACAAATATTTTCTGCTGTTGGTATTACTTTTTTAAAATATAAAACATCCAAATTTAAATTTTTGTGATCTAGTAATTCTTCAACCTCATTTTTAATAATGTCCTTTAATTCTTTAAGATCTATAACCAAGCCTGTTACTTGATCGACCTCTCCTGTAACATCAACAATTAAATCATAATTATGACCGTGAAAATTTGGATTACTACACTTTCCAAATAGATTTTTATTTTTTTCATCAGACCAATTTTCTACAAATAATCTATGAGCTGCATTAAAGTGTGCTTTTCTACTTACTGTTACTTTCATTTATTATATTTTTTATAAAATTTCAAAAAAATGATTTTAAACCATTCTGTATAATCATTAGGATTAGTGTTTAAATCTATTTTAAGTAAATCTAAATCTTCCCATTTCCAATCACAAACTTCAAGCTGATTTATAATTGGATGCCCTACAAAACTTCCAACAATTACATGATCGAATTCATGCTCAATTAAACCATTTTCAAATTCTGCTTTGTAAACGAAAGAAGTGAAAGGTTTTAATTCACTTTTTATACCCATTTCTTCAAACAGTCTTCTGTGTCCAGCATCAATAACTTTTTCGTTTTTTCTTGGATGGCTACAACAAGTATTAGTCCACAAACCAGGTGAATGATACTTGTCTAAAGCTCTTTTTTGCAATAATAATTGATTAGAATCATTTAATAAAAAAACTGAAAATGCTCTATGCAATAAACCTTTTTGATGGGCTTCCATTTTTTCCATCAAACCTAATTCATTGTCGTTCTCATCTACAAGAATTACCATTTCTTTATTCATTTTTTAAAGTTACAAATTTTAAAAAATTACCAATACTTTATTTAAAAAACTATGGTATTTTTGAATCAAATTAATTTATGAATTTTAAAGAGGAAATAGCTAGAAGAAGAACTTTTGGTATTATATCTCATCCAGATGCAGGAAAAACAACATTAACAGAAAAACTTTTGTTATTTGGTGGTGCTATACAAGAAGCTGGAGCAGT
>JABJFE010000120.1 GCA_018662905.1 Flavobacteriaceae bacterium | reverse complement strand
TAAAGATGAAATTTACTATACTCCTCTTTACTATGTTATGACTCATTTCAGTAAATATATAAGACCTGGCGCTGAGATAATTGATGTAGAAAACAATGATGATAATTTAATGGTTACGGCAGCTCTAAACCCCGATAACAGCATCGCTGTAGTTTTATTTAATGAAGGAAATGATAATAAAAGTTTCAATCTTAAGTTAAATAATTTCTCAGAAAAGATTTCAATCAGTCCACAAGCAATTCAAACAATAATAATAAATCAATAGTTAAACTATGGAAACTAATGTAGATAAAGTTACAAGAGTTGGAATGGGACAAAAAATTGCATTTGGTTTTGGAATGCTAGCAAATCAAATGTTTCCTGCAGCGTTGGGTGTTTTTATTATTGTTCTTGTTCAAGATCTTGGTTTTGCCGCACTACTGTGGGGAATAATACAATTTGCCCCTCGAATCTTTGATGCTATAACCGATCCTCTAATGGGATTTATTTCGGACAATACTAAATCAAAATGGGGAAGACGAAGACAGTATGTTTTTATTGGAGGAATTATAATGGGGATTGCTTACGTAGCTATGTGGCAACTTTATGAAGACGATGGTATTGTATATAATTTTATCTATTTCTTTTCATGGTCTTTAGTATTTTATTTAGGTCTTACCATTTTTAGTGTTCCTTACGTAGCTATGGGTTATGAAATAAGTGATGATTTTCATGAACGTACTCAAATTATGGCTATTGCCCAATTTATTGGTCAATGGGCATGGGTAATTGCTCCATGGTTTTGGGTTATACTTTATGATCCATCATGGTTTCCAGAGGGAGCTGGACAAGGTGTTAGAGATTTATCCGTTTGGGTAGCAATTCCGTGTACAATTTTCGCTCTAATTCCAGCTATTTTTATAAAAAGTAAATCAACTAAAGATCGATCAGACTTTGTCCCTATTAATATAAATTATATTTTAAAAAGTATAAAAGGAATTTTTATTTCAGCCTTTGAAGCATTCAAAATCAAACAGTTTAAAAAGATAGCATTTGCTACATTTTTAATATTTAACTCATTTCAGGTTATTGCTGCTTTCACTTTCCTAATAATAGTTCACTATATGTTTAACAGTGATCCTGCAAGTGCGGGTAACTGGCCAGCACTACACGGATCAGTTGGTGCATTAATCACATCATTTTTAATTATACCATTAATCACTGTTATTTCTAAAAAAATAGGAAAAAAGAAAGCCTTTATTTTATCACAATTAATTTCAATAATAGGTTACGTTTTATTTTGGTTTTTATTTGTTCCTGGAAAGCCTTACCTATTTTTATTTGCTCTTCCTTTTCATTCATTTGGGATTGGTAGTTTATTTACAATTATGATGTCTATGACAGCAGACATTTGTGATCTTGACGAACTAGAGAATGGCAAAAGACGTGAAGGTGTTCTTGGAGCAGTTTATTGGTGGATGGTAAAACTTGGATTTGGGGTTGCTGCTTTATTAAGTGGTTTTATTTTATGGTTAGTAGGATTTGACCCTGAACAAGTAACAGAATCTGCAACAACAGGAATGCGTTTATTTTATACTTTTTTACCTATTTGTGGTGTGGTTTGTGCTATTCTTATAATGAAAGATTACGATATTACTGAGGAAAGAGCTAACGAAATTAAAAACGAATTAGCAATTAGAAAATCTAAAAATAAAATTTAAAATCACTATGTCTTATAGAAAAGAGAAGATTCATTCTTTAACAGGAATTAATCTAAACAACATATCCAACGATGAATTAAAGAATCTTTGTAAAAAATACTTAGAAAAAGGTATTCACGGTTTATGTTTTAGTGCATATGACGAAGGCCAAGAACCGGGAGACCAAATTTCAGATGATCAAATAAGAAGAAAATTAAAAATAATACAACCCTATATTAATTGGGTTAGAACTTTTTCCTGTACTGAAGGAAACGAAAGAATCCCGATAATTGCTAAAGAACTAGGTATAAAAACATTAGTTGGAGCATGGCTTAGCGACAATAAATCTACAAATGACAAAGAAATCAATGGTTTAATATCTCTCTGTAGTTCAGGAAACGTAGATATTGCTGCTATTGGAAATGAAGTTCTTTACAGAAAAGAATTAAGTGAAGAAGAACTAATCAGCTACATAATAAAAGTAAAAAAAGAAATAAAAGGAATTCCTGCAGGATATGTAGATGCTTATTATGAATTTCCTAAAAGACCTAAACTTACTGAATGTTGTGATGTAATTTTAGCTAATTGTTACCCTTATTGGGAAGGTTGTAGCTTAGACTATTCACTTATGTATATGAAACAAATGTACAATGAGGCTTTAAATGCTGGAAAAGGAAAGAAAGTTATAGTTACAGAAACTGGGTGGCCAAGTCAAGGTGCAAGTCTTGAAGGTGCGTATCCCTCCAAGGAAAATGCATTAAAATATTTCATTAATTCTCAAAATTGGTCATTTG
>JABJFE010000090.1 GCA_018662905.1 Flavobacteriaceae bacterium | reverse complement strand
AGTCAAAGTAAATAAAATTACGTTCATGATAATTAGTTTTGTTTTTGGTTTTGCTCTGGATCTCTATACAAATACTTTAGGAATTAATACCGCAGCTTGCTTGTCAATTGCTTTTTTAAGATCTTATATTTTAAATTTTGTGTTTGGTTCATTTTACGATCCTCACGGAATTAAATTGATGAAGAACTATGTTATAGAATCTACTTTTTCTCAAAAATTTTTATATATAAGTTCTATTATTTTAATACATCATTTAATACTTTTTTCCCTTGAAACTTTTAGTTTTGAGTTTATTTCACTGATTATAATTAAGACAATAATAACCTCAATAATTTCTTTAATTTTTTGTGCAACATTTATTTATATTATGATTGAAAATGAAAAATAAACTTCTGCCTTTTTTAATCATTTCAACATCATTAATTTTTGTTTTTCGACTTTTCTGGGTTCAAATAATAAATATTGATGATGTTAAATTAACAAATAAAAACTCAGTAGAAAGAATATATAATTACCCTGAAAGAGGTTACATTTTTGACAGAAATAATAAGTTATTGGTTGAAAACGAGCCTTTCTATGATTTAATGATAGTTCCTTCAAAATTAAAATCAATTGATACTACTGAATTTATTAAAATATTTAAAGTTGATAAACAAACATTTTTAGATAAAATCAAAAAAGCAAAAAAATATTCAAGAGTTAAACCATCTGTTTTTCTTTCTCAAATTTCTAAAAAAGATTATGCTATTATTCAAGAAAAACTATGGAAATATGACGGTTTTTCAGTAATTAAAAAATCTAACAGAAATTATCTTTTAAATTCTGCTTCAAATATTTTAGGCTACATAAGTGAAGTAAATGATTACGAAATAAGAGACAATAGCTATTATGAATCAGGAGAGTTAATTGGTAGACAAGGAATTGAAAAAGCATACGAAGAGAAGCTAAGAGGAATTAAAGGGGTCAATTATTATCAAAAAGATAATTTCAACAGAATTACAGGAAAATATAAAGACGGGATTTACGATACAATTTTTAAACCTGCTAAAGACATAAACTTAACAATTGATTTGGATCTTCAAATTTATGGTGATTCACTAATGATTAATAAGTTTGGAAGTATTATAGCGATAGAGCCAGAAACAGGAGAAATATTATCTTTGGTAAACGCTCCAAATTTTGATCCAAATTTACTGATTGGAAGAAACAGATCAAAAAACTATATCCAACTAAAGAATGATACAATTGGCAAACCACTGTTTGATCGTGGGTTACAAGGCCAATACCCTCCTGGATCTACATTTAAATTAATTAATGGACTAATTGCGCTTGAAGAGAATATTATAACCTCTAGAACTGAAATTTCATGTAATGAGGGACACTACTATTCAAAGAGTAGATTCATGAGGTGCCATTGTAAAACAGGAACTATTAATGACTTAAATACTGCAATTTACAACTCCTGTAACACCTATTTTGCAACTATATATAAAAATACTTTAAATAAATATTCTAGTTCAAAAGAAGGAATTGATAAATGGAATAATCATGTAAAGAGCTTTGGGTTAGGAGATTATTTAGGGTATGATCACCCATTAGGTAGACCAGGGTTAATACCTGATTCTAAATATTATAATAAATGGTATCCAAACAACAGATGGAGAGCTGCAACAACTATTTCAAATGGAATTGGGCAAGGAGAAATTTTAACAACTCCTATACAATTGGCAAATATAACTGCAATAATTGCAAATAGAGGATGGTACAAAACACCACATCTAGTAAAAAAAATAAGTAATGACTCAATTAATTCAAAATTCTTAGAAAAAAAACACACGTCAATTAAACCTATTCATTATCAAGAAATAGTAAATGGAATGTTCGATGTAATCGAAAAGGGAACAGCTCAAAATTCAAAAATAAAAGGAATTGATGTAGTAGGAAAGACTGGGACTGCAGAGAATTTTATAAAAATAAATGGTAAAAGATCTCAACTTACTGATCATTCAATATTTATAGGTTTTGCCCCAAAAGATAATCCGAAAATCGCTGTTGCAGTATTTATAGAGAATGGATATTGGGGTACAAGGTGGGCTGCACCTATAGCTAGTTTAATGATTGAAAAATATTTGAAAAGGGAGGTTAAAAGAAAGTATCTTGAAAATTATATTTTAAACGGAAATCTCATGGAAGAATATTTAAAACCTTATACAAAAAATAATTTTTCGATAAATGAGTGAGGTTAATATAAAAAAAATAGATTGGCTAAGTGTTTTTATTCTTAGTATACTTATTGCTCTTGGATTAGGTAACATATATTCGTCATCACAAACTTATTTATTAGAATCCATTTTTTCTTTAAATCCCTTTACAAAGCAATTGTTTTTTTCAATTATTTCTCTTTGTATTTTTCTATTTATTCAGATCCTTCCTGTTAATTTTTTTATAAAATATTCAAGTATTCTATACGTATTTTCCATTCTATCTTTAATCGGACTTTTTATTTTTGGAAACGAAGTTAATGGTGCTCTTGCTTGGTATCAAATTAATGGGTTCAGCATTCAACCAAGCGAATTTGCCAAACCGATAACTGCTCTAGCACTAGCAAAATACTTAAGCGATATTAACTCAAATCTCAAAACAATTAAAACCCAGTTCTATTCGTTTCTAATTGTTTTAATTCCAATTACTTTAATTATACTTCAGCCTGATCCTGGAACCATAATTATTTTCTTGAGTTTTATTTTAGTTTTTTATAAAATTGGTCTTCCGTCAATATATATGAATCTATTTGTAGGGTTTATAATATTATTTTTTGCTACAATTCTATTAACTCCAAAAGTTGTTATAATTTTTCTAATTATTCCATTAGTAATTTTTCTATTTTTTAATAAAAAAAATAAAAAAGTAATAAAAAAAACATTTATTTATGGATTGATTTTTTCTGTATTTATTTTTTCTGTTGATTTTATATTTAATAATGTTTTTGAAGAACGTCACAGGAATAGATTTAATGTCGTAATGGGAATGAAACAAGATTACCAAGGAACAGGATACAATACAAATCAATCAAGAATAGCATTTGCATCTGGTGGTTTAACTGGTGAAGGTTTTTTAAAAGGATCCCAAACTAGAGGTAATTTTGTTCCTGAGCAACATACAGATTATATATTTTCTACTGTTGGCGAAGAATGGGGATTTTTAGGATCTTCATTTATAATTCTTTTATATGCTTTTTTAATGTTAAGAATTTCCAAAAGAGCTGAGCTTCAAAGAAATTTATTTAGCAAGATTTACTCATATTCAGCTGTAACAATTATATTTTCTCATTTTTTTATAAATATTGGAATGGTAATTGGTTTAGTTCCAACAATCGGAATACCACTCCCATTTTTAAGCTATGGTGGATCAAGTTTAATAGCTTTTGTATTATTATTTTCAATTTACATAAAGCTTGATTCTCAAAGAACCAGTAAATGGTAAATTACTTTGATTTAAAATAATCCTCTAAATTATTTCCTAAAAACATAAAACTAGTAACCAACAACATTATCGCAATTCCAGGAATAACTGCAAGATAAGCTTTACCTAAAATAATATATTGATAATTATCTTTAATCATAGACCCCCAACTTGGTACTGGTGGCTGAGTACCTATACCTAAAAAACTTAAACCACTTTCTATCAAAATAGCTGATGCAAAATTTGCGGCAGAAATAATTAAAATAGGACCTAATATATTGGGAATTAGGTGTTTGAAAAACACTCTTGTGTCAGAAAAACCCAAAACTTTAGTAGCTATAATATAATCTTTGTTTTTTTCTGAAATAACTTGTCCTCTGACAACTCTAGCTACTTCTACCCACATTGTTAAGCCAACGGCCACGTAAACCTGCCAAAAGCCTTTGCCAAGAGCTAATGAAAAAGCTATAACTAATAAAAGAGTTGGAATAGACCAAAATATATTGATTACCATCATAAGTATTCGGTCTGTCAATCCACCATAATAACCACTAACAAGCCCAATAAACACTCCAATTAATAATGAAATCAAAACGGCAATTACTCCAATAGACATAGATACTCTAGCACCTAACATAACCCTTCCAAAAACGTCTCTTCCATAATTATCAGTACCGAAAATATAATTTCTTTTAACCAAAAATTTATTAATTATTTGCTTAGAGTTTAAATTTGAAGGAAAAGAATTAAATGAAACCGATTTTTTAATTCCATCATTTGAAAAATCAGAATAATTTATACTGTTTTTTGTTAATTGATAATTAGAAATTAAAATTTCAGTATTAGGATATTTAATTCCAGTAAATATTTTACTTAAAAATGATTGATCATTATAGTTATTATTTGGTATTATAATAAAACTCGCTTCAAATCCAGGTGGTTTTGAATTTATTGGTAAATGCATTTGATTTGAAAATCTAGAGTTATCAGGGATAAAAAGATAAGAAAATATAGAAATCAGAAGACAAAGCATCACAAAACAAGAACTTAAAATAACACCTATGTTATTTGAAGCTACTGTCTTTCTAAAAAGTTTCATTACCCAACTTTAGCTAAAATATTATTATTTTCAATCTTTTTTGTCTTTAGATTTAATAAAATATTAATACTCTCATCAATATATATATCAGATTTTAACCTATTGTGCCATCTTTTTCGACTTTCTTTATACTCATCAGTGTCTTTAATTTTTGAAGATTTGTCACTCATAAGATTAAAATTCAAATTATTATTATAATCTTTAATCTTATCAAATTTTTTAAGTTTCAATTTGTCATTTTTCTGTTTGCTTTTAAAAGTGTCATAATTTAAAGAATAACTTTTATTTTCTCTTCTTTCTGAAAACCATTTTGCATTTTGATCAATTAGATTAAATAGCTCATTTTTAGAAACTCTTAATTTAGAATCATTAATTACACTTTCAAGGTTATAATATCCATCCCATTTAATAAACGGTGCTTTATCAATTTGATCCCATTTTAATGGATTTTTTTCATCTGCCTCCCCTATTTCGATGTGCGAATATGTGTTGGGTGTCACAATATCACTTTCGACTCCTTTAAGCTGGACAGAACCTCCATTTATTCTGTAAAATTTTTCAGTTGTAATTTTCAAGGCACCTAGATCAAAATCGCTATTAGACAAAAATCTATTTAAGTCTAATACATTCTGAACAGTTCCTTTTCCAAATGTATTATCACTTCCTATAACTACAGCTCTTTCATAATCTTGAAGAGCAGCTGCCATTATTTCAGATGCAGAGGCAGACATTTGATTTACTAAAATAACCAATGGTCCATCCCATAGGACTGAGGGGTCTTTGTCAAATAAAACTTTTTTTCTATTACCGATTGATTTTACTTGAACTATTGGACCAGTTTCTATGAATAAGCCTGTCATATCAACAACTGTTTGTAGTGCACCTCCACCATTATTTCTTAAATCTAAAACTAAGCCTTCAATACCTTCTTTTTTTAAATTTATAATTTCTTTTTTTACATCAGATGCACAATTTATTTCTTTAGAATCGTTAAAATCTACATAAAACTTAGGTAAAGTTATCAAGCCGAAAGTCTTATTATCTTTTTTTATTAATGTAGATTTTGCATAGCTTTCCTCTAAAACAACTTCATCTCTTGTGATAGGAAAAGTTTTAATCTCATTGTCAGTTTTACGTCTAACAGTTAACTCAACTACAGTTCCCTTAGGGCCCTTAATTAATTTTATTGCATCATCAATTCTCATCCCAATAACATTAACAGGCTCTTCGCCGGGCTCACCAACTTTGATTATTTCGTCACCAGCCTCAATCTTTTTATCTTTCCAAAGTGGTCCTCCTAAAATAATTTGAACAATTTCAATTCCTCCATCACGTTTTTGTAATCTAGCTCCAATACCATCAAACCTTCCAGAAATATTAACGTCAAAACGATCTTTATCTTCAGGCTTAAAATAGGTTGTGTGAGGATCATACTGATTTACAAATGAATTAACATAATTTGAAAACCAATCTTTTCTTTGCAAATCATTCATTAAATCAAAAATATCATTGATATTATCATTAACTATTTTGAGAGATTCTTCTAATAATTCAGAGTTAGATTTTCTAACATAATTTTCGTTTAATTCAATTGATTTATTTTGATCTAAAATTTTAATGTCATATAAATCAAGCATTGAAAACTTTAATTGCTTTCTCCATCTATCTTTTCGCTCTTTATCATTTTTTGAAAATGTTAAATTCTCAAAATCAACATTTATATTCTCCTCAATATCAAATACAAAGGATGTTTTAAACAAAGAGGGTAAAAACATTTCAACCTCATTTATTCTTTGAATAAGTCTTTCGTAGGTTAAATTGAAAAAAGTCAAATCATAGCTAAGCCATTGATCATCAATTGCTTTTTCATATTTTTTAAATTCTTTTAAATCTGAACTTAAAAAATATTTTTTTTGAGGATCTATCATATCAAGATAACTTCGATAAACCTTTTTAGATAATTCATCATTTATATCTTGTGATTGATAGTGACCTTTTTCTAATACATATTTTAGAAGTTCTATAAGAAGCTTATCCTTATTTGGATCATCAAATTTTACTTCATTGTATTTCCAGCTTATTAAAAGGAATGTAATTGATATAAAAAATGTTATAAATATTTTTTTCATTGATAATAGAATATACTAAAGATTTATTCAAAAATCATGCAATTAATAGATTTACTTAAATATACTATTAAAACTAAATTAATTACTATTGATGTAAAACAAAAAAACCCTTACAAAGTAAAGGTTTTTTAAAGTGCGGGTGAAGGGACTCGAACCCCCAAGCCGTTAAGCACTAGATCCTAAGTCTAGCGTGTCTACCAATTTCACCACACCCGCAAAGCAGGCAAATATAAGCAAGATTGTATAAAATATCACTATGAATTTTACTATGTTAAAAAACAAGATTTAATTACATTTACAAAAATATTTAAAGTGAAAAATTTCAAAAATTACATAGAAGAAAATAAGAATCGATTTATAAACGAATTGTTTGAATTACTAAGAATTCCATCTGTGAGTGCTAAGCCTGAACATGATCGAGATGTTAGATCAGCTGCAGAATTATTAAAAAAACATTTTAATAAACTTGATTTAGATAATTGTGAAATTTGTGAAACTAAGGGACATCCGATTGTATATGGTGAGAAAATCATTAGTAAAGATCTGCCAACCATATTAGTTTATGGTCACTATGACGTACAGCCAGTAGATCCGTTAAATCTCTGGGATCAAGATCCTTTCAACCCTTACATTAAAAAAACAGAAATTCATCCTGAGGGAGCAATTTTTGCAAGAGGAGCCTGTGATGATAAAGGACAAATGTTTATGCATCTAAAAGCTATAGAAGTCATGTTAGAAAATGGTGATTTACCCTGCAACGTAAAATTTATGATTGAGGGTGAAGAAGAAGTCGGAAGTGATAATCTTGAGTTATTTGTCAAAGAAAACAAAGAAAAACTGTCTAATGATATAATTCTAGTTTCTGACACAGGAATGATCAGTAAAACTATTCCTTCAATAACAACAGGATTAAGAGGATTATCTTATATGGAAGTTGAGTTAACTGGTCCAAATAGAGATTTACACTCTGGGCATTATGGTGGAACTGTAGCTAATCCAATAAATGTTTTATCCAAAATGATTAATTCTCTTCATGATTCAAACAATAAAATCACTATTCCAGGTTTTTATGATAATGTAATAGAGGTTTCAGAGGAGGATAGAAAAGAAATGAATTTAACACCATTTAACATTGATGAATTTAAAGATTCTATAGGACTTATAGCAGAACATGGTGAAGCTGGTTATTCAACCATAGAAAGACAGTCTATAAGACCTGCTCTAGATGTAAATGGAATTTGGGGTGGATATATTGAAGAGGGTGCTAAAACTGTTTTACCAAGCAAAGCTTTTGCAAAAATTTCCATGAGATTAGTTCCTGGACAAAATTGGAAAAGAATTAACGAGCTTTTTACAAAACATATAAAAAATATAACTCCTAAAACAGTAAGTGTTAAAGTGACAGAACATCATGGTGGCCAGCCTTATGTAGCTCCAACTGATACTATAGGTTTTGAAGCAGCAAGTAAAGCATACGAAGATGTATTTAGTAAAAAACCAATTGCTACAAGAGACGGAGGAAGTATCCCAATTATTGCACTTTTTGAACAAGAGCTTGAAAGCAAAACTATATTAATGGGATTTGGATTAGATAGTGATGCTATTCATTCGCCAAATGAACACTACGGAGTTTCAAATTTTTTACAGGGAATTGAAACAATATCAAAATTCTATTACCATTTTACAAATTTATCTAAAGATTAATTAGAAATAATTCAGATGCTATTCCATCTGCAAGAAATTTACCTTTAATAGTAGAAGTAAAAACGTCATTATTGACTACAACAAGTGATGAATCTACAAATTTTATAACTTTATTTTCAAAATGCTTCTTATAAGATGATCCGAAATTATTCTCTAAATATGTTAGTGAAATACCCCAATATGTTCTTAAACCAGTCATAACATACTCATTATACTTGTCAATTATAGAAAGTTTTTCTTTCTCAAAAAACATTTTATTATTAGTAATATCCTTGATATATAATGCATTGTTAGAAACATTCCAACTCCTATAAGTACCATCAAAACTATGAGCTGATGGCCCTATTCCAATATATTTTTTTCTCAACCAATATGCCGAGTTATTTTTTGAAAAATATCCTTTTTTTGCAAAACTTGATAATTCATAATTTATATATTCATGTTTTGACATTTTATTACACATAAATTCATGTTGTTCAAATACTAAATCTTCATCCAATGGCTTAATAATATTTTTTTTAACAAATGATTCAAGGGCTGTTTTAGGTTCAATAGTTAAAGCATATGCAGACATATGATTTAAATCCAAACTCGTTACATAATTCAAATTAGACTCCCATGTTTTTAAATTACTATCTGGCATACCAAAGATTAAATCGATTGAGATATTATCATAATATTTTAACGCATCATCTATACAATTTTTTGCTTCCTTGGAATTGTGTGACCTATTCATCAGTTTAAGCTCTCTATCATTAAAAGATTGAATTCCGATACTTAATCTATTAATAAAACTATTGGATAATTCTTTAACTTTTATGCTTGATAAATCATCAGGATTTGCCTCCAAAGTTATTTCAGGATTAGTTGAAATTTTGAATTTTTTAGAAATAGAATCGATAATTTTATTTATTTCTGATGTGTCAAAAAAAGAAGGTGTTCCTCCTCCAAAATAAATTGTTTCAATCATATCATTATTTCCGATAGACTTAATTTCAATTTCTTTTATCATTGAATTAATTACACTTTCCTTGTTTTTTAAAGAAGTTGAAAAATGATAATTACAATAATGACAGGCCTGTTTACAAAATGGTATATGTATATATATTCCTGACACAAAAACTTGTTTTAATTAAATTAGAGTTTAATTGATTAATTATTTCTTTATTCTTTTCTCATTCTGCTTTACAAAAGCACTCCAACCTGAATAATTTTTTTCAGAACTTAATGTATTATTTTGATTATAGAGGTGACATACTGCTGCAGCTAAACCATCGGTGGAATCTAAATTTTTTGGTAATTTTTTAATTCCAAGTAAACTTTGAAGCATTTTAGCAACTTGCTCTTTAGATGCATTTCCATTTCCTGTGATAGACATCTTTATTTTTTTGGGCGAGTATTCAGTTATTGGAATTTCTTTTGATAATCCAGCGGCCATTGCAACACCTTGTGCCCTGCCCAACTTAAGCATAGACTGAACATTTTTACCAAAAAAAGGAGCTTCAATTGCAATCTCATCTGGATGGTACTTCTCTATCAGATCTATAGTTCTTTCAAAAATATGTTTTAACCTTAAGTAATGATCATCGAGTTTATTTAAAATGAGTTCATTTAACAATAAGAGACTCATTTTATTACCCACTACTTTTATTAAACCAAACCCCATTATAGTTGTTCCTGGGTCAATACCTAAAATAATTTTTTCCTTTTGAATTTTCAACTTAGATTAATTTGATTTTAATATTAAAGGTAATTGAAATTTAGTGCTTACTGGAATTCCTAAATTTGTTTTAGTAGCTGGATATAAAGAAGGTATATTTTTTAATGAATTTGTTAAAATTGATTCAATATCTGGAATTTCAATTAGAACACCATCTAAATTATCAATATTTAATAAAGAAATCTGACCTAATTCATCAATCAACAATGAAAGAAAAACAGTATCATTTATTTTATTAGACACCAACTTATCTTCTAAATTAATATTAGAATAAATCAAGGTTATAATTTTGGACTTAAAACAATTTATTCTATCAATTTCAATGTCGTATTTATCACAATCGTCAATAGAGGGATGTTCATCATTATTTGTCCACTTAACTTCTGGAGGAAGGAAAGTAGAATTTTTTGGATTATAATTGCAACCCAAAATTAAAAACAATAAAAATAAAACTTGTTTTAATTTCATGTTTGATTTATTTATTCTAAAATTAAGTATAATTTTAAAAAAATAATCTATTAAAAAAAAATATGGATATTTTTCTGTTAATTTTAGGATTAATTCTTTGCTTAATAGGTTTAATAGGAAGTTTCACACCAATAATTCCAGGTCCATTATCGAGTTGGTTAGGTATACTAGTAATTCACTTTACATCATACATACCTTTTAGTAACCAACTTATAATCTCTACTTTTCTAATTGCTTTTGCCATTTTTATATTAGATATTTTCATTCCAATAATTGGACTTAAAAATCTAGGAGGTTCTAAAAACGGAATGATTGGAGCTACTATAGGATTATTTATAGGACTATTTATTGGTGGACCATTTGGATTAATTCTAGGTTCCTTTTTAGGTGCTTTAAGTGGCGAGTTGATTGTTAAAACGAGTTTTAGTTTAGCTCTAAAACCTGCCTTAGGAACGTTTATTGGACTGGTAGTTGGTACAACTCTAAAGTTTATTATTTCAACTGTATTTTTAGCTATATACTTCTATACAGTATATAAAGGAGTTATTGCTTAATAATAAATCGATCTATTATCAGAAACCTCTGCATTTTCTTTTAGTGATTCATATACTCTTGCAAAAGCAGAAGTTCTATTTGAGTTAAGTAACTGATTTTTATAGGATACTACAAAATTTGCATCAATTGAGTCATCTTTAAAACCTGTTTCTTTTCTATTAAGGACTTTTAACTTATAAACTCCGTTTTCACCAATAATAAAATCTGAAGTTTGATTTAAAGAAGTGCCAAAAGAAGAACCAATTACAAGAGGTTCAAGACCAGATCCAGTAATAGTTGCATTTTTTTGATTTAAAGCTAACGCCTTTCTAACATCGACACCGTTCATTTCAGCTATCTTTTCAATACTTAAAGAATTATCGTTTTTACTAATAATAAAATCTGCTTTCTTGGATTTTAAGACCATTGGAAGCACTTTGTAAGAAACATCCTGAACATTCGAAACACCTTCATCAACCATGCCTGTAACTTGAGCAATTAAATATCCGCCCTTAGGCAAATCAAATCTCTTATAATCTGAAATATTAGTTGTTTCTGAAAATAACCATTGTACAATTCTTCTTTGATCTTTTAAACCAGGGAAATCATTGTCTAAAATTTGAACACCGTTAACCGTTTTTAAGATATAATCATCTTTGTCAGCTAAGGCATTTAAATTACCTTCTTTTGACAGGTTCATTTCTAATTTTGTAGCTGAATTGAAAACTTTATCACTTGTTTCATCAGAGGGAACATTTTTTTCAGTAATCGAAGCAAGCAAAACTAAATCATCTTTAGCAACTATCTTAATTACGTGAAAACCAAAATCAGTTTCAACAAGTCCTGTTGATCCTACTCTTTTAGAAAAAATAAAATCATTAAACGGCTTTACCATATTTCCATCTTGAACAAATCCTATATCACCTCCTCTAGATTTGGAAGGACCATCAGAAAATTCAAAAGCGAGTTCTGTAAAAGTTTCAGGAGATTTTCTGATTTTTCTTAAAATATTATTAGCTTCTTTTCTAGCTTCTTTTTTAGATCTAGTTACATTTGGATTAGCATTCTGAGATCCTTTGTATGCCAAAAGAATATGACTAGACCTTACAGATCCACCAATTTTTTTATCTAACATTCTAGAGATTTTAAAATAATCTCCATCAAGATAGGGTCCGTAAGTTTGATTATTATTTAAGTTAAACAACAAGTTGGCATGATCTGCTGGAAGAGATCCTTTTGGTAAATAAATAGAATCAAAACTTGTTTCAGAGTATTCGTTTATAAATTCTTTAATATTTTTTGCAGTTATCAAACTTGACGTAACTTCTTCAAGTTTTGATACACTATTATAAACTTTAGATTCCTTTAAAAAACTGTTTAATCGATTTTTAATAGCATTTTCATCGTCAAAGGATGGTTTTTCTTCAAAAATGACGTATTCAATATTTCTAGAAGCATT
>JABJFE010000119.1 GCA_018662905.1 Flavobacteriaceae bacterium | reverse complement strand
TAATTCACTACTTGATAATGGTCATTCAATTGTTGTTGTTGAACATAATCTAGATCTAATAAAATGTTCAGACAACGTAATTGATTTAGGTCCTGACGGAGGAGAAAATGGAGGTGATCTAATTTTCAATGGTTCGCCAAAAAAACTAATTTTAGAAAAAAAATCAAGACTAAAAAAATATTTAGAATTAAAATTTTAAATTAAGTAAGTTTTTGAGTTTTTGTGAAATACCAAAAAAGTAAATCATTATCAAGTACAAAATTGTAATTCCAACCGATCTTATAAATATATTTAATAATGGATTATAATCAAGGTTTATAAAATAATTTATTAAATAAACTATGAAGATTGAAAATAATATTTTCAAAGAATTTAAACTGTAAGGTTGAATTTTAATCTTAAAAACTATGTATAAAATTTTTAAAATTGTGAATATAAGTAGAACTATAAAAGTTGAAATTGCAGCACCATTTATTCCATACAAGTCTATCAAATAATCATTAAGTAAATAAACAGATATTGCCATTGAAATAGAAAACGGAAGTGTAATTCTATAAAAGGTAGATGTAGCTAAAATTGCAGGACCGCAACCAAAGCTCATTTGAATCAATTTAGCAGATGAAATAATCAAAACAACTAAAGAAGCATTAGAATAAAATTGATTGTTTAAAAGCAAATAAAAAGAATCAATATTTAAATTAATTAACAAAAAAAACAATCCGCTAATAAGTAACAAGTTTTCTGAACTATTCTTATATAAATATTTAAGTTCAGAGTAATTCTGATCATTTAATGATTTTGCAACTAATGGATTTAAAATTTGAAACATTGCTCTGCCTGGAATTTCAACAACTGTAGCAATAAAAACAGCAACAGCATAGTAAGCAGTTTGACTAATTGCTTGTTTTTGAGGAATCATATACTTGTCAATGTCAATTAGAAAACTAGCAGCAGATCCAGCTAATAAAATATAAAAAGAATAAGAAAGAATTTCTTTAAAGTTATCTGGAATTATAATTGAAAAAACAGGTTTATATAAGTAAAAAGAATATACTATCATTAAGATTAACCTTAAATAATACAGACCAGTTAACCACCAAACAAAGTTCTCTTTGTTTAATACTTCTAAAGAAACTAAAACCAACAAAAAAAGAACTGAAATTCGTGGATAAATTTCTTTTAAAATATTACCAAATATTGACTTGAATTGAACTCTTGACCAAGAATAAAAAACCTCAAAATATGAGGTTGCAAACGAAACTAAAAAAATCACCCATACATATGATTCAATTATTGGATTTTTTACTGAAAGAAATTGTGCAATAATATCATGAAACTGAACAACAAGAAAAGTAATAGGAATAATAAAAAAGAGAGGTAAAAAAATTACACTAGATAAAAATTGATCTTTCTTTTTCTTATCATTAAAAGAGCTAAAAAACTTAATAATAGTATGTTGAGCTCCAAATGACATTAATGGCTGTAGTAGGTTGGAAGTTGCTAATAAAAAAACTACCAAACCATAATAATCATCCTTTAAAAATTCAGGATAAAAATATAAAGTATTAACTCCTCCTATTAAAATGGCAATAGAAATTGTTACAATATTCCATGAAGTTTGTTTAAAAACTATACCCACTAATTATTTGTTTTTTTAATAACAGATTGTAATTCAGAACTTAAATTCGAATATTTATACTTTTCAATATCATTTATATTTATTAAATAATTACCGTTTTTAAAATTAGAATACAGTTCTAAAATATGATTTTTTAAATCAATTTCGTTTGAAAAGTCAAATACATTTCCACTTTTAGTTTCTTTTATAATATTATGTGTATCACTGTTTAATGATGAAAAAGCAATAATGGGGATTTTGTATGACAAATAGTGGTAAAACTTTCCTGGAATTAAATTACCTCCACCTTTCTGATTAACATCACATAAAACAAATACTTTTCCAAGTGATAATTTTTTATCTAAAACATCCTTACTTATGTAATTTTTAAACACAACTTTTTCCTTAAGTTTAATTAAATATTTATTTTGATGTATGGATTTATCAAAGCTACCAATCAGATTTAATTTAAAATCTTTTTTAAATGATAAATTAGATTTAGAAATTTCATAAAGAACCTTCCATAACAATTTAGGATTTTGTGAGGATTTCATTACTCCAGAGTAAATGATTTCAAAATTTTCACTTTCAATAGTTTCTTCGATTTCTTTAAATCCATTAGTTATTAAATGTGTATTGTGATTAATTTTTGAATAAATATTTTTTAAAGACGGAGAGGTAACAATTACAGAATCAGCTAACTTTAAACATTTTTCTTCCCATTTGATATGTTTTTTTTTAACATATTTAAACATTGGCATATTTTTAAATTGAAAAAAATCTGACCAAGGATCACGGTAATCAGAAATCCATTTGATGTTGTTTCTTAATTTTAATTTGTAACCAATTATATTTAGACTAAAAGGAGGTGACGTAGTAATAACATAATTTATATTATTATTATTTATAAAAGAGGATGCAATATTTACAACATTGTTAATCCAAAACATTCTAGAATCAGGAAAAAAAAGGTTTGCTCTTATAAATAGCTTTAAATAATTTATCATTCCATTACCTTCAATATTATCTGAATTATTTTTTTTTGATTTAAAAAACTTAGCTGGTTCAAAAACAGGAACTTTTAAAATTTTAATTAAAGGGTTAATATAATTATTCAAACTCTGATCAGTTAATGGATAGTTTGGGAACTCTGCAGTCAAAACAGTGACATCATAACCCATATCAACTAAGTTGTTTGAAAAGTTCAACCAGCGTTGAACGCCTGAACCTCCAGAGGGAGGCCAATAATAAGTAATAATTAATATTTTGTTATTAATCATACATTTTTACAATTTCAGCTGAAACAATATCATTATTTAAAAAGTTTTTGATAGCATTTCTAGAATTTATACTATATAAATTTATTTTATTTCTATCATTATATAAATCAACGACTCTTTCAGAAAATTCCTCAACATTTCCAGCTTTAAACAATACTCCTATCTCATACTTTTCTGTTATTTCTTTCTGAGCCTTAACATCACTGCAAATCATAGGACATCCAAATGACATATACTGAAATATCTTATTGGCATAAGTAGTATCATGATGGATATTTGACTCTAAAGGAGATACTCCAATATCACAAATAGAGAGATAGGATTGAAAGGAATTTTCATTTTTCCATCCCTCAAATGAGATGAAATTCTGTACATTATTAACTTTTGATAAATATTTTAATTCATTATCATAAGAACTAGATCCAACAATAATAAATTTAATTTCAGGGATTTTAGTTTTTAAAAACTTTAAAGAATTAATTACCGTAGAAATACCTCTTCTCTTAGATGTATTTCCTAAATAAAGTAAAACAAAATTGTCTTTATATTTTTTAATTAAATCAGTATCTATTTCATAATCAGTATAAAAACTTTTTCTAACTGTATTTGGAAAGACTGTAATTTTATCTTTATTCAATCCTGTTCTCTGAACTAATTCAGTTTTAGCAGCATTAGTTACTACAATAACATTATTAGCAGTCTTAATGAATTTTTCTTCAGCAATTTTCCATTTCTTTGGAGATATTAATAATTTACCAATAAATGAATTTACATGTTTGTAAAACTTCATTATTTCAGGACGATTTTCATGAAGGTCCAAAGTAACAGGAAGAGATTTTAAATTTGCTTTAAAAACTGAACTAGCAATTTGAATATCATGAATATGAATTTTATCAATATTATTTAAATTAAGAAAATTATTGATTTTTTTGCTCATAACAACCTTATAGTACGAAAAGGTATAAGCCAAAGCAGAAAATTTATAAGTTAACTTTGAACAATAATACCTTCTAATATTTATTGAATCAATTACTTCCTTTTCTATAAATTCTTTTGAGTAGGATAAACAAAATAAGTAAACTTCATGTCCCGCTGAAATTAATGCACTTGCTTCATTACTGACCCTTGGATCAATTGGAAAAGGTGCATCTAATATCATACCTATTCTCATACTTTATAGATTTAAAACTCCTCTGTAATAGTTAGTGTAAGAATCCTTATTAGGCCATTTGCCTGACTTATCTCGTTCAGCATAAACTGCGTAGTATCTGTTATGAAAGTTTCTTAAAAAAGGTCTTAAGCCTAATTTAAAGGATGGATTTGTCCATTTTTCTTTTCTTATAATTTTCCAACCTGCCTTTTCAAGTAACCAATCAAATTGCCATTCTTCAAACTCATGAAAATGACGATCTCTTTGATCAGTTTTACTTTTATATGCTTTTGAAAACCATAAATTTAAAGGAACTGTT
>JABJFE010000118.1 GCA_018662905.1 Flavobacteriaceae bacterium | reverse complement strand
CGTAACTTCTTCAAGTTTTGATACACTATTATAAACTTTAGATTCCTTTAAAAAACTGTTTAATCGATTTTTAATAGCATTTTCATCGTCAAAGGATGGTTTTTCTTCAAAAATGACGTATTCAATATTTCTAGAAGCATTAACTTTAAATTCATCTTTATTATTATCAATATACTTTTTAAGGTCTGATTTATTATAAGAAATTAAAGTGTCCTCAACAGATGAATATGGGATTTGGATGTATTCTATATCAACATTATCATTTTGTAGATTATATTCAAATTTACCATCTGTTTGGGTATAGTTAATACCAGACCTTAATAGATTAAAATAAATTTGTTCATTTGATTGAGATTCAAAAATTTTCTCTTGATTTTTCCAGTTTTCATAAGCTTCTGGATTAGTAGTTTTTAATTCTATAATTAAAGCTTTAAATTTATCAATATCAAAAATTCCTGCTTCATTCAAAAATTGTTGATCAGAATTAAAAGTAGGATTGTTTTTTAAAATATTTTGTAAATGATCTTTTCCAGATTGTATTCCAGTAATTTCAAATTGCTGATTTAAAATTTCCGATCTTAGTTTTTGATTCCAAACATTATTAACAGCAACCATTCCTTTTTGGTTATAGTTTCTCTCCAAAAAATCAACTTGTCCTCTAAAATCTTCTATTAAAATATCTTGACCATTAATAATCCCGACAGGTTGTTGAGCTTGATACCCTTTTCCATCAAAAACACCAGAAATTACAAATGCAAAAAGTGCTAGACCAATAACTATAATTAAAAAAATAGATTTTGATCGAATTTGTCCTAGAATAGCCATAATATTTTTTTTATAGCAAACGAAAATACGATTTCCTCGGGAATAAAAAAAAGTTAATTTTTAAAATTAATCTTCATAAATTAATTCTATTGATTCAATCTTGGAACTTGACACATCAATAATTTTAAACTTTAAATTATTAAAGATAATTACATCCTCCTTATCTGGAATTTCTTCATTCAAACTGATAATAAATCCACCTAAAGTTTCATATTGATCACTGTTGGGAAGGCTTAATTTATACTTTTCATTTAAATAATCGATTTCTAATCTTGCAGAAAATATAAAATGAGTATTACTAATCTTTTTTTCTAAAAACTTCGGAGAATCATGTTCGTCTTCGATTTCACCAACTAGCTCCTCTACAATATCTTCAATAGTAATAATCCCTGAAGTTCCTCCATATTCGTCTACAACAACAGCAATATTTTTTCTTTTTTTTGTGAGAAGATTTAACAGATCATTAATAAACATTGATTCAGGAACAAATTCAATTGGAATTATTATAGATTTAAAACTCTTATAATCACTAAACATATGTTGAATACTAATATAACCAACTATGTTATCAATATTTTCGTGATGAATTAATATTTTAGAAAGACCTGTATCAATAAAAATCTCCTTTAGTCTTGATGGATTTACATATCTATCAATTGAGATGATTTCAGCTCTAGGCACCATAATTTCACGAGCTCTAACTTTGGAAAACTCTAAAGCTTTTTGAAATATTTGAATTTCGGGCTCTAACTGTTCTTCGTTATCAATTCCAATCTCCTGATTTATATAATCGCCCAATTCGTCTTTACTAAAAACCATTTTTAATTCATCATTTTTAGTTTTAAAATATTTACTTAAGACACTGTCAGAAATCCAATTAAAAACAAATGTTAATGGTGAAAACAAATAATAAAAAAGAAAAGCAGGAAAAGAAAATAATTTAAAAAGTCTATTTGCATAGATTTGAAAAAAAACCTTTGGTAAAAATTCAGCAGTTATTAAAATAATAAGTGTAGAAATTAATGTTTGATAAAAAATATATTTAAAATCAATTGAAGATTCGTTAATAAGTTCAGGAAATAAGATATCTATAATTAGCCTTCCAGAATATATCCCATAAATAACCAAAGAAATATTATTCCCAAGCAACATTGTTGCAATGAATTTTGAAGGTTCTCCAGTGATTTTTTTAATAAAAAAAGAAACTAATCCTTTTTGTTTTTTTTCAATTTCTAGAAAAATTTTATTTGAAGAAACAAAAGCTATTTCCATTCCAGAAAAAAAACCTGAAAAAATTATTGAAATAAGAATAACTATAACTTGATTATCCATTAAATCTATTTGTCCCTGTTTTTAAATTTAATTCTATAATGTCTTCTAAATAAAAACATTCCAAATGAAAATACTGCCATTATCAAAAAAATATTGCTTTTTTCAGATGAGTTTTCACGGAAAAAATACTCAAAAACAGAAACAAAGGATATTACTAAATAAATATATTCTGAAAATTTTCTATAATTGTTCATGTTTTTAATTATTTATCGTCAACTAAAACTTTACCGTCAAGTTTTCCGGTGTTAAATATAGTAAACGATCTATTAGCGTCTAATCTGGTAGCTACAATATCATAATCAACATTTATAAATGTAAATTTCTCTTCTGTAAATAGCCATTCTTGTTCAGGATCCCAATATAACTGACTAGTTTTAAGTTCAGATCCATCATAATTATTAATAATCACATTTCCCTTCATATCAACAATATTAGTTTTATTATACATTATTGCGTACTGTGAAGTGACTATAGTTTCATTATTTTCATCATCAAAAAATGAAATTTTAATTCCATTAGGAAATTCTGAATAAGGAAAAGGTTTATTTGTATAATCTTTATTAAGACTAGAATAAAGTATCGCTTTTACCTTTGCAGAATCAGTATATATAAGTTTTAAGTTTTGAGTAACTCCAAGTGGAAGGATATTTTTATTATTTATATTTTGAATTTCTTGAAAATTATCTTCACAAGAAAAAAGGAAAAATAAAACTAAAACTCTTAATAAATTCATCAATTTAATGAAGGTACTGTAACTGATTTTCCTATCCAACATTTAAAGGAAATAGTTTTACCACTCATAGCTTCACTGAAAATATCTGTTTTTGAGGGTGCTCTTCCCTCATAACTTAAAGCTGTTTTATTGGCAAGTTTTCTTACAGAAGCATCAACTGAGGCTGCTTTTTTTGCTTGTTTTAATGCTAACCAATAAATAGATCTTTTTTCAAATTGAGTTTTACCACAATTATTTGCGCTACTAGCATATAAGTTAGCTATTAGCAAGTATGCTCTTCCCATCGAAGGCTGAAACCCTAATGCTTTATTAGCATATGTTCTTGATTTTGAAAATTGACCAGATTTCTTAAACTTAAGTGCAATTTTATATAGTGTTTTTGCCTTTTTCAAATTGTCTGACTCTAGATCAATAGATTCATTATAATATTGAATTGCTAAACTTGTTTCACCTTTTTTATCATTTAACAAGCCTAAATAATAAGCTGAATTAGCTGAAGGATTTAGTTCATGTAACGCCTCCACAAGTTCAACAAACAAAGGATCATCAGAGCATTCCTTACTATCCATTCTACTTGCTGCTCTATTTAACCATACTGAATCTAATTTAAATTTGTCAAAGTTTTTTCTATATAATGGAATTAAATTTTCACAAGTAGATTCTTTAGCTATTATAGCATTCAAATTATTTAAATAGGTATTGCAGGCTAACATATTAACTTCATAAACTTTTTTATTCCTTATTTCTCTAGAGGACAAGGGATCGCTATTACTTTCTTTTTCTAGAAGGATATCTAATTTAGAGGTGTAGGCACTCATCTCAAATTCGAACTTTTCAGTTAATTCTTCATATTTTTCAAATACTTGCTCTAATGTTACATTTTCCTGTCCAGATTTGTATAATTTGAAATATATTTTGAAATAATTATATAATCCTTTTGGAGATTTGAAACTTTTTGAGTCTTTATTAAATGCCTGATCATATATTTCAAATACCTTACTATCATCTGCTAATTTATAATCAATCATAGCTTGAGCTTTTATGGCTAAAATCTTACCAACTTCACTCACACCTCTCTTACTTTTTGGAAAAAAGGTTAACCATTCATCATATAAATTAATCAAATCTTCCTTAAACTCGTCTTTAGCATTACCTTCAGAATTTTTTATAAAAGACTTCAACATTCTTTCTCCTAAAACATATATAGCAGAATTGATATCAGGACACTCGTTTTTTAAATCTAACCAAGGTTGGTATGCTTCTTTATAGTTTTTAACTTTTGCATATTCAGCAAAAATTGAAAGATTTGAAAAACATTCTTCTTTGGACTGAGAAAAAACAGTAAATGAAAATAAAAATGTAAGACTAAAAAGTGTAATTTTTTTCATAATAATCTATTCTTTGTTTTTACAGGAAATCAAAAACGATGCCTAATTTATTAATTGTATTTGTTTTTTACAAACCAAAGATCACTTAATGACATTCCTAATCTAACACTGAAAAAGTTTTCTTGAATTAAACCGGCATTAGTAGTTCCTCTTTTACCAACTTCAAAACCCAAATTAACACTAGAAAATCCTTGAAAAGGAATCCCAAATCCAAAATTAAATCCAACTTCTTTTATAGACTGATTATCTATTTGAAGTCCTGTATCTTCAACTCTCAATCCAGCTCTATAAACAAGTCTACTAAAAAAATTAGTAAATGAATCATATTTAGGAATATAAAAGCCACCAAAAGAGAATTTAGATCCTTTTTTAAATTCAACATTATCAAGCTCAAATAATTTGTTATTTAGTCCTCCTCCATCAACTAACTTATACTCAGCACCAACAAACCATTTAGTGTCAACTCCTAATCCTAATCCAAAAGTTTGAAATTTAGGAACTGTAATTTCTGTTTTTTCTAAATTCATTGCTCCTAAATCAATTATCTCTTCATCACCACCATACTGATTGGTTAATGAATATGTAGATAAAGTTTGTGTATTATTAGATCCCAATTCAAATTTTTGACTGGATATGTAAGTAGCATGTAATATTAACTTATTTGAAATTTTTTCTCTAAACAGTAAAGAATAAACATTATTTAAACCACTTAAAGAAGAATTACTTTCAAGTCTAGTAGCCAGCTCAACATCCTCTAAAAATCGAGTAGTTATATGATTTAAATTTCCAAATTCATAGTTAGTTGTCAACCCAACACTAATCTTATCAAAAAGTTTAAATCCAAAAGAAAAAAAAGCAGTATTAACACCACCTTCTCCTCTGTATCGATCGATTACATTTGGAATAACAGTTTCATCTGTACTTTCTAAAAGATATCCAACTGATGTTTGAGGAATTACTCCGAAAGCAAAAGTAAAATGCTTTGTTGGAATACCAACGGCCAAATAATTCACATTCGAACTATTTGAATTTTCATTCGCATTTTCAGATTTAAAAGTTAAATTATCGTACGTTATTCCTAGTGAATAATTAACTCTTTTAAGTTCAGATAAGGAAGCGGGATTTGTTAAATTTAAATTAATACTATCTGAATAAACACTTAATCCAGCCATTGATCTATTATCAATTGAACCTTTAAAAGTACTAGTCCCTACTCCATAAAAAGAATAAGGTGAAGAGGTGCCTGACTGAGAATAATTATTAAAAGTAATTACTGATAATAAGATAGTAAATAAAAAGTTTTTCATTATTTGATGTTTATCTCTAAAAGATAGTTTAATCCTTTAAGAAGGAAATTTTGATCAGCAAAGATGGTATTTTTTATCTTCTTGAGCAAAAAATTAGAGTCGCCTCCTGTTAAAATTATCCTAATGTTTTTAAACCTTTCTTGGTACTGATTAATTATACCATCGATTTCAGAGACAACTCCATTTACAATACCTGATTTAATGGAACTATCAGTATCATCACCTATTAATTTATTGTCATGATTAATTGTAGACAAAGGAAGATTAGATGTTTCTGAATTTAAAGATTTAAATCTCATCTGTATTCCAGGTGAAATTCCACCCCCTAAATACTCATTTTTACTATTTTTAAAATCATATGTAATGCAAGTTCCTGCGTCAATAATTAATACATTTTCATTTGAAAAATCAATTGCTGCTGCACTTACAAGCGCAATTCGATCATGACCTAATGTATTTTTAGTTTTGTATAAATTAATGAATGGTAAATCAGTAGTTTCGTTAATAGAAATTAAATTAGAATTGATTTTTAAAAAATCTAAAATATTTTTATCAATAGTTGAAACATTAGATATAATAGAATTATCAATAACATTATTTTTAAAAAGATCTGAAATAATATTTAAGGATTGATTTGAGTAAATAAATTTATTGGTCATTACGTTTTTATCAAAAAGCGCAACTTTGAGTGAAGAATTTCCTAAATCTATAACTAAATTCAATTTATTTGTATTTATGTCAAAAATAAACAAGATTTATTAAATGATTTTTTGCTTCTCTAATAAAAGAATATATATTTGCTCTTGCAAAAAAAAAGCAATGGTACCTTAGCTCAGTTGGTAGAGCAAAGGACTGAAAATCCTTGTGTCCCTGGTTCGATTCCTGGAGGTACCACAAAAGTCTCTATTTATAGAGACTTTTTGCTTTTACGCT
>JABJFE010000117.1 GCA_018662905.1 Flavobacteriaceae bacterium | reverse complement strand
CCTGCCGCTAGCGTTCATCCTGAGCCAGGATCAAACTCTTCATTGTAAAACTTTAAATAATTTTAACAACTTGAATCTGATGGAATTGTACTCAAAATGGTCTTACTTAATTCAATAATTATGTAAACATAATTTTTACGCTGTCTATCTCAATATTTTCAATGAACTTAGGCACTACATCTTCCGTAATGCGAGTGCAAATATACACTGCTTTTTCAATCCCACAAACTTTAATTATAAAAAATTAAAATATTTATCAAAAATCATCATTCTTATCATATAGATATTAAAAAAAAGCTAATTATTTACTTGTTTTATATCCAATATTATAGACTTATCTCCATAAGCTCTTTTTAAAACATCCTCAATAATCGCGTCTTCATCATTTTTATAAGGATCGTACTCGATTTTGATTGAAATATCAAAAAGTTTAGCTAACGAACTGTAAGAGAAGGCTCTAAATCTATTTCTTAATTTTTTAACTAAATCATAAACTGTTTCACCAGTTTCTCTATAAATTAATTTAATTAAAATTTGACCTTCTGTTCTAGTTAACTTTTTTAACTGGGCAGATAATTCATTTTCGATATATTTTTCAACTAATCTGGTGTATTTTTTCTTTGCTGATCTTGAATCGATCAATTTTAACCTTTCATTTAACTTCGTTAATCTTTCAGATGCTACAACCGCATAAGGATAAACTTTTAAAGTCTTTTTTTTAATTGTATAGTATCTTAATTTTTCTTTATAATTATTAAAAATCAATTTTGGAAAAATAACAATTTCTTCTAAATCAATAGAACTTGATGCAATAGAATCACCTTGAATCATTATCATTATATCTTTATTAACTACTTGTGAATAAGAGTTCAATCCAGTTATAAAGAATAGAAAAAAAATTAAATTTTTCATTTTTTAAAATTACACCAATATATTTAAGTAATTATGTATTTTTGATTCAAAATATATCAAATGTCAGATAAAAAAATCTTAAATAGTAAATCTTTAAAATTTCTTGAAACTTATTTAAACAATCCTTCACCAACAGGATATGAATGGGAAGGTCAAAAAATATGGATGAATTACTTAAAGCCTTATGTTGATGAATTTATTACAGATACTTATGGAACTGCTGTTGGTGTAATTAATCCTAAAGCAAAATTCAAAGTTGTAATTGAGGGTCATTCTGATGAAATATCTTGGTATGTTAACTATATAACAGACAATGGTCTTATATATGTTATACGAAATGGAGGAAGTGATCATCAAGTAGCTCCATCAAAATGGGTTGATATTCATACTAAAAACGGATTGGTTAAAGGAGTGTTTGGCTGGCCAGCAATTCACACTAGAAAACCAGGAAAAGAAGAACAACCAAGCATGGATACAATTTTTATTGATGTAGGAGCAAAAGATAAAAAAGAAGTTGAAAAAATGGGAATACACGTGGGATGCGTGATAACTTATCCTGATAAATTTCATGTTTTAAATAAAAATAAATTTGTTTGCAGAGCAATTGATAATAGGGCTGGAGGATTTATGATTGCTGAAGTTGCAAGGTTGTTACATGAAAATAAAAAAACTTTACCGTTTGGTTTATACATAACTAATTCAGTTCAAGAAGAAATTGGTTTAAGAGGAGCAGAAATGATCACTCAAAGAATTAAACCAAATATTGCTATAGTTACTGATGTATGTCATGACACCTCTACACCGATGATTAATAAAAAATCTCAGGGTGATAATACTATGGGAGCTGGACCTGTTATTTCTTATGCTCCAGCCATTCAAAATAAATTAAGAGAAAGAATTATAGAAACTGCAGAAAAAAATAAAATTCCGTTTCAGAGACACGCTTCATCAAGAAGTACTGGTACAGATACTGATGCTTTTGCTTACAGTAACGGAGGAGTAGCCTCCGCTTTAATATCTCTTCCGTTAAGGTATATGCACACTACTGTTGAAATGGTTCAACGAAATGATGTTGAAAACGTTATCAAATTAATTTACGAAACCTTACTTACAATCAAAGAAGGCGAGGATTTTAGTTATTTTAATTAGAAATATATTAATTAGGAACTTTTAACGATTTTATCAACGATTTCAGGATTTAACAAGGTGGAAATATCACCAAAATTTTCTTTTTCTCCTGAAGCTATTTTCCTTAAAATCCTTCTCATGATTTTTCCGCTTCTTGTTTTAGGAAGACCTGGAACTACCTGAATTATATCTGGTTTAGCAATTGGCCCTATAGTTTTTGAAATCAATTCCTTTATTTCTTTAGCCATATCTAAATTAGAATCATCGTTTAAAAGTATAACAAAAGCTCTTAAGGCATTACCTTTTATTTCGTGAGGATAACCAACAACTGCACTTTCAACAACATTTTTATGAAGATTAATGGCATCCTCAATTGGTGCAGTACCTAAATTATGACCAGAAACAATTACAACATCATCAACCCTTCCAGTTATTCTAAAATTTCCTTCGTTATCAGTTAATGCTCCGTCTCCAGGAAAATAATAACCTGGGTAAGCAGTGAAATATACATTCTTATATCTTTCATGATTGCCATAAATAGTTCTTGCAATAGAGGGCCATGGATACTTTATAGCTAATATTCCTTCTTTTCCATATCCTATAATTTCTTTTCCATCCTTATCCAATAAAATAGGCTGAATACCAATCATTGGTTTAGTTGCAAATGTCGGCTTATCATTTGTCACTCCAGCAAGTGAAGAAAGCATAATTCCTCCTGTTTCAGTTTGCCACCAGGTATCAACAATTGGACATTGGGATTTACCCACATTTTTATCATACCAGTTCCAAGCTTCTTCATTTATAGGCTCACCAACTGTTCCCAGAACTTTTAAAGAAGAAAGATTATTATTTTCAACTAAAGAAATAGGATGTTTTGCGAGAGCTCTAATTGCTGTTGGAGCAGTATAAAAATGTGTTATTTTATGTTTTTCTACTATATTCCAAAACCTTGAAAAATCTGGATATGAGGGAACTCCTTCGAACATTACAGAGGTGGCTCCAGAAAGTAAAGGTCCATAAACTATATAACTATGGCCAGTTATCCAACCAATGTCAGCTGTACACCAATAAATATCATTAGAATTATATTGAAATACATTTAAAAAAGTATATGATGAATATACCATATATCCCCCACAGGAATGAACCATTCCTTTTGGTTTTCCAGTCGATCCAGATGTATACAAAATAAACAACATATCTTCGGAATCCATTTCCTCAGCAATGCAATAATCTGAAACATTTTTTATCTCTTCATGCCACCATGACTCATTAATATTCATTTTAATCTTACTACCGATCCTTTTTAAAACAATAGTAGATTTTATAGAACTACAATCAATTAAAGCCTTGTCAACTATAGATTTAAGATCAATTACCTTAGATCCTCTAAAACTTCCATCTGCAGTTAATAAAATTTTACATTCAGAATCGTTAATTCTAGCTGCTAAAGCAGTTGCTGAAAATCCGGCAAAAACCACAGAATGTACAGCACCTATCCTTGCACACGCAAGGACAGCTACTGTTAATTCAGGGACCATTGGCATGTAAATACAAACCCTGTCGCCCTTTTTAATACTTTTATTTTTTAAAACATTTGCAAAAATACACACCCTTCTGTGTAATTCTTTGTATGAAATTTTTTGAGCCGCTTCGTTTGGATCATTTGGCTCGAACAATATTGCAGTTTTGTTTGGATTACTCTGCAAATGTCTATCTAAACAATTTTCAGTTATATTTAACTTTCCATTTAAAAACCACTTAAATTCAGGTTTATTAAAGTCATATTCTAAAGTTTTTGTCCACTTGTTTCTCCAACTAAAAGTAGATGCAATTTCACTCCAAAAATTTTCAGGATTACTTATACTTTTGTTGTATAGATCGTTGTATTCATTAATATTTTTAGCAATATAGTTTTCAATTTTTTTCAAAATCTTGATTTTAAGCTAAATATAAAAAAAAATGACTATTGATTTAATCTAAAATCAAGTATTGTCTTGTTTATTTGCCTAACAATACTAGGCCCACTATAAACAAAGCCAGAATATAGCTGAATAAGGGAAGCACCTGCTTTAATTTTCTCAATCGCATCATTTGGACTCATGATACCTCCTACTCCAATAATAGGAATTTTACCATTGCTAGATTTATGTAAAAATCTAATAACTTCTGTTGACCTATTTGTTAATGGAGCTCCACTTAAACCTCCTTGTTCTTTAATTAAAGTTTCTGAAGATTTTAGACTTTTCCTTTCAACAGTTGTATTTGTCGCAATAATTCCGTCAATAAAAGTTTGATTAACTACATCGATTATACTTAACAATTGATCATTTGACAAATCAGGTGCAATTTTTAATAATATTGGTTTTGGTTTTTTCTTGGAATGATTGTTCTTTTGAATTGCACTCAATAATGAAATAAGATTGTCTTTGTTCTGTAGATCTCTTAAATTTTCAGTATTTGGAGAACTTACGTTTATTGCAAAATAATCAACTGAGTCAAATAAATGCTCGAAAGAAATCAAATAATCTGAAACAGCGTTTTCAATTGGTGTAATTTTATTCTTTCCTATATTTCCACCAATAATAACTTTACCTTTTTTCTTAAGTCTAGATGCTATTAACTCAACTCCATCATTATTAAATCCCATTCTATTTATGATACCGTCATCACTCAAAAGTCTAAAAAGTCTTTTTTTAGGATTACCAGATTGTGATTTTGGAGTGACTGTTCCGATTTCAATAAATCCAAAACCTAAACTAGAAAATTGATTTATTAATTTTGCATTCTTATCCAAACCAGCAGCTAATCCAACAGGATTTGGAAAGTCAATACCAAAAAGTTTTGTTTTTAAATGGGGATGATTAATTTTAAAGTGCTTTTCTAAAAAATAAAAAAGAAAAGGAATAAAACTTAAAATTTTTAGGGATAAAAATGTGAAATCATGAATTTTTTCCGCATCAAATCGAAAAAGTAATGGACGGATTATTGATTTATATATCAATTTAAAAATTAAATTATTTTTTAGTAACCTTTGTATTCAATTTTGCACTCATTTCGAAAGATATTGCAGAAACTTCATATCTTATTTTTCCAGCCATAGTTTCTAACACACAAGAATCACTTCCTTCAACTATTTCAATAATTTTACCGTGTAAACCGCTTTTGGTTATAACTCGATCCCCTCTTTTAAGCTGTGTTATGAAATTCTTTTCTTTTTTCTGTTTTCTCATTGGACCAATAATCATTAAGAATATAAGAGCCCCTGAAAATAATAATAAGCTAGTAAAGTCCATATGTTTTAAGATTTAGGAATTACAATTGATTTAATATTTAGAATTTGTTTTCCTTTAGCTGTATTTGTAATTAACGTTACTGCTTTTCTTTGAAGACCAGGTCTATTTGAAGAATCAAATTTAACGTTGATTGACCCTCCTTCTCCAGGCTTAATTGGAGTGTCTTTTGGATAATCAGGAACTGTACAACCACAACTTCCAGATGCATTAGATATAATTAGATCAGATTTACCCACGTTAGTAAAAGTAAACACAGTTTCCGCTAAAACACCTTCTTTAATTTCTCCAAAATCATGACTTACTTTTTCAAATTTAATTTCAGGAAAATCAGTTGATTTTTCTAATCTATCCTTAGTTGATACAACATTCTCTTCTTTGATTTTTTTTGAAGGGTCTGATTCACAGGATGTTAAGAAAAATGATATGGAAAAAGCTATTACAAATGCGATTAAAGACGTTTGTGTTATTTGTTTATTGAATTTCATATTTGTTTATAATTTAGTTCAAAAATAGTAAATTATTGCATACCTCTTTTATTCTTTTTTAAAGTGCCATTTTTAGTTAGATCCTTAGACAACTTATCTAATATTCCATTAATAAAAATATTACTCTTTTTACTAGAATATTCTTTAGCAATTTCAAGGTATTCGTTTATAGATGCTTTTACTGGAATTGATTTGAAAAACAAAAATTCAGCCAAACACATTTCTAATAAAATTAAATCTATTTGTGCAATCCTGTCATTGTCCCAATTTAAAGTAATTTTTGAAATATGATCCTGTAAAGTTTCTTTATTATTTATAACAGATTTAAGTAATTTAACTCCAAACTCAGCATCTTCATCATTCTTATAAATATCAGTCATCAAAAGGATATTTTTAGAAGATTTTTTACTATTCTTTATAGAGCTTAAAACTAATGAATTGACAAGAGGCAAATCATTAATCCAAGATATTTCAGTATCTTCAAAAAAATCATATAATTTTTTATTTGAAGCTATTACTTTTCTAAACAAATTAGTTAAATAAGATTTATCTAATTCAAAGCTTTTATTTTCATCATTCAAGTACTTAAAAGATATTTCGCTCTCTATAATGTCATTCCAAATTGAGGAAATTAGTTCTGAATGACTATACCAATAATTAACTCCTAATTTTTCAGTTTTTTTTGATAAAAAATCATTTGAATTTATGCGTTTTAAAATTGAATTGTTACAAAATTTTTCAAGATTAAGATCAGAATCTTTATTAATATATTTTTTTTGATTTTTTAAATGTAATTCTTTTGCAAAAAGATGCAGTTCTTTAAGTAAGGAAAAACAGGTTATATATAACTTAAAAAAATTTTTGTTTGATTTCAAAAAATAACTTATTTGAAAATCGATATTCTTATCCAAAGACTTGTCATATGCATAAACACTTTCTAAAGCTTTAATTCTTAATTGACGCCTGTTTAACATTTAAAAGAACTTTTTTAATTCTGAGCAAAACTACTTTTATTTTTTCAAAAATCAAGATAAAGATTATAAAGAATTAAATGAACATTGATGTATATTTGAATTCAATTATAATGAGAGAATTAAAATTTCTTAATAAATTTTTATATAAATACAGAATTAAACTAATTGTTGGTTTTTTTATAACTGTAGCTGCTAGAATTTTTGCTTTAGTTGCTCCTAATCTTGTAGGTAATTCTATAACACTTATTGAAAACTATGTTCTTTCATCTTCAGTTGAGTTAGAGTTTTTGAAACAAAAATTGATAATTAATATTATTTTAATTGTCGGCTCAGCGATAATTGCGGGAATTTTTACATTCATAATGCGCCAAATGATAATTAATGTTTCTAGATATATTGAATTTGATTTAAAAAATATTATTTACAATAAATATCAAGATCTAGATTATGATTTTTACAAAAATAACCGAACAGGAGATTTAATGAACAGAATAAGTGAAGATGTAAGTAAAGTTAGGATGTACGTTGGACCAGCAATCATGTATACTATAAATACTATTACTTTATTTGTCATAGTAATTTCCTACATGCTTAGTGTAGCTCCAAAATTAACATTATATACTTTAATTCCATTACCAATTCTTTCAATTATTATATATAAAATCAGTAAAATTATTAATATTCGAAGTAAAGTTGTTCAAGAATATTTGTCAAAATTAACAACCTTTACTCAAGAGGCTTTCAGCGGAGTTAAAATAATAAAAACATACACAATAGAAAGTTTTACAAACCAAAAACTAGAAAGATTAGCAAGTGATAGTAAAAATAAAAATATGTCTTTAGTTAAGGTTCAATCTTGGTTTTTTCCATTAATGATTTTATTAATTGGAATTAGCAATATATTAGTCATTTATATTGGGGGAAATCAGTACATGAATGGATTAATAGAACTCGGTGTTTTAGCAGAATTCATAATTTATGTAAATATGTTGACTTGGCCTGTAGCTACGGTAGGATGGGTTACTTCTATAATCCAACAAGCCGAAGCCTCTCAAAAAAGAATCAATGAATTTTTAAATGTTTCAAAAAAAATAATAAACAAAACTGAATCTAAATCAAAAATCAAAGGTAACATATGTTTTAATGAAGTTTCATACAGTTACAAAGAGACTAATATTATGGCATTAAACGAAGTTTCTTTCAAGGTAGAGAAAGGAGACAGTATAGCTATAATGGGAGATGTTGGCTCTGGAAAGACTACGATTTTAGAATTAATTTCAAGGATTTATGAACCAGATTTTGGTGAAATCACGATTGGCGGAATTAATTTGAAGGATATAAGCCTAAAAAAATTAAGAAATTCTATTGGATATGTTCCTCAATCAACATTCTTGTTTTCAGATACAATTGAAAATAATTTAAAATTCGGAAAAGAAGATGCAACATTTACAGAACTTGAAGAAAGTATTAAAATAGCTTGCTTATATTCAGACGTAAAATCATTTAAAGATCAGTATAAAACATTATTAGGTGAAAGAGGAGTTAATCTATCGGGAGGTCAAAAACAAAGATTAGCGATTGCTAGAGCTGTAATTAAAAAACCTGAAATTTTAATTTTAGATGATAGTCTTTCAGCCGTTGATACTCAGACAGAAGAGAAGATTTTAAGTAATATAAATTCCATAACAAGTAATATAACTGTTTTTATTTCTACACACAGAGTTTCTACATCGAAAAATTGTAATAAAATATTAGTAATTAATAAAGGGGTTGTCGAAAGTTTTGGAACACATAAAGATCTAATGAAACAAAAGAAATTGTATTTCGAAACTTACTCAAAACAATCTAAAGAAAAAGATATTAATTAATATTTGGTGAGTTTATTTTTTTTATTCATTTTTGATTTAAATAAAAAATACGATGGAAGAAAAAAAATATAATGCAGCTGATGATATTTATTCTAAAATCCTAAGAGCAGGAAGAAGAACTTATTTTTTTGATGTAAGATCCACGAAAGCTGGGGATTATTATTTGACAATTTCTGAAAGTAAAAAGTTCACAAATGAAGATGGTTCTTTCTATTTCAAAAAGCATAAAATTTATCTTTACAAAGAAGATTTTCAAGGTTTTTCTGATCTTTTAAATGAAATGACTCAATATATTTTAGATGAAAAAGGTTTAGAAGTTATAAGTGAAATACATCAAAAAGATTTTCAAAAAGAAGAGCATTCTAATCCAAAAAATGAAGTCGAAAAATCTGAAAAAGAAATCGAAAAAGAAAATTTTACTGATGTAGATTTTGATGATATTTAAAATATAAACTTATGAGAAGAATTTTTTACTTACTTTTTTTATTAAGTACAAATGTTTTCTCTCAAGAAAATCCAGACCTTTCATATTATTTTGGTGATGAATTAAAAAATTTTGATTCAAAAATCCCTAAGCCAAGTTCATTTTTATTAGGTGAAAATGAAGTTGGATCTTCTCATGTTAGTCACGATAGACTTATTCAATACATGTATGCACTTGCAAACTCTTCTCCTCGTATTTCAATTGAAAATAGAGGAAAAACTTATGAGGGTAGGCCTTTAATATTATTAACTATATCCTCTGAAGAAAATCTAAATAAAATAGAAGAAATTAGAAAAAATCATCTTTCGTATTTAAACGGAGATGGAAAAGAACAAGCTTACAAAAGACCTGTAATTATCTACCAAGGTTATTCTATTCACGGAAATGAACCAAGCGGAAGTAATGCGGCATTATTATATGCTTATTATCTAGCAGCATCTAATAATACAAAACTAATAAATCAATTAAATAGTTCTGTTATTTTACTAGACCCTTCATTTAATCCAGATGGACTTCAAAGGTTTGCACATTGGGCAAACACAAATAAAAGCCTGTACCTAAATTCAGATAGTAACGATAGAGAGTTTAATGAAAATTGGCCCAAAGGGAGAACAAATCATTACTGGTTTGACATGAACAGAGACTGGCTACCTGTGCAGTTACCTGAATCAAATGTTCGAATTGAAACATTTCATAAATGGTATCCAAACGTATTAACCGATCACCACGAAATGGGAACCAATTCAACTTTTTTTTACCAACCTGGAATTCCATCAAGAGTCAATCCTTTAACTCCTAAGAAAAATCAAATTCTAACTGCTGAAATTGGTAAATATCATGAAAAACAGTTAAGTGAAATCGGATCATTGTTCTACAGCGAAGAAGATTATGATGACTTTTACTTCGGAAAAGGATCTACATTCCCTGATATTAACGGAAGTATTGGTATATTATTTGAGCAAGGAAGCTCCAGAGGCCATTTACAAGAAAGTATAAATGGAGAAATTTCATTTCCATTTACAATTAAAAATCAACTTGTCACCTCTTTTTCTACTTTAGATGCATCAATTGGATTAAAAAACGAATTACTTGATTATCAACACGAATTTTTTAATAATTCAATCAAAATTGCAAAGAAAAATAAAAACAAATATATCGTAGTTGGAGACAAAAAAGATAAATCAAAATTATTTCATTTTTATGAAATATTAAATAAACACAAAATTGAAATTAAAAAATTAGAAAATACTCAAATAGTAAATGGAGTAAAATTTGAAAAAGAAAATTCATTTTTAATTCCTAAAAATCAAAAAAACATTAGATTGATTGATGCTATGCTAGAAAATCGAACGAAATTTAAAGACAGCTTATTTTATGACGTTTCTGCATGGTCATTTTTACATTCTTTTGATTTAGAATATTCTGATTTAATTGTTAAAAATGAAACCTTTGATCTTAATTTTATCAAACCAAAAGGTAAAATTATTTCGAAAAGTGAATATGCTTATGTATTCTCATGGGACGACTACTACACTCCTAGAGCTTTATACAAATTATTACAAAATAATTTAAGAGTTAAAGTAGCCACTAATAAATTTAAGGTTGGTAATAAAATTTTTGATTTTGGCACAATACTCATTCCCTTAAAAAATCAAACAAAAAATGTTGAGGAAATAAATAAAATATTAAATGAGATAACCCACTTCTCTGGAATAAATTTTTTAGGCGTTAATTCAAGTAAAACTACAGGAATTGATTTAGGAAGTAATAGTTTTAAAAATATTACAATTCCAAAAATCGGATTAATAGTTGGTGATGGTGTAACAAGTTATGATGCAGGAGAGATCTGGCATTTATTAGATACTAGATATCAAATACCTGTGACAAAAATCAATTCAAATTCTTTATCTAAAATTGATTTAAAAAAATATAATACAATAATTTTTGCTAATGGAATGCATGATTATCCTGAAAACACAGTTAAAAAATTAAAAACTTGGGTCGAAGATGGAGGGAATTTAATTGGATTTAGAAATACTATTAAATGGTTAAATAAAAATAATTTCATTTCTGTTAATCTTAAAGTTAATAAGCCAGAAGCAAATAATATTAATTATATAAATAAAAGTAAATTTTATGGAGCTCAACTTACTAGTGGAGCAATTTTCAATACAACTTTAGATTTGAGTCATCCTATTAATTACGGATTTTATAAAAATAATTTATCTGTTTTTAGAAATACTAATATTTATATTGAAAATGATTCACTTAGCTTTAATAACCCTATTAAATACACGAATTCAAATACTCTAATAAGTGGTTATATTTCAAAAGAAAATCTCAAGTCAATAAATAATGCTAGACCATTTGCTAATTTTAAAGTAAAAAAAGGAAATATCAATATATTTTCTGACAATACTAACTTTAGAGGGTTTTGGTATGGTACTAACAAACTAATGATGAACGCAATATTTTTCGCAAATATTATGTAAACTAATTATTAGTTGGTGGCTTATATTTTTCAAACGGTCTGTATAATAGACTACTAATACTTTCGTTTTGTTTTTCATCAAAATAAGTATCAACTCCATAAATTATTTTTGAAGGATTCAAAAATGTAAAAGTTCCAAACAGCCTATCCCAAAAAGAAAAAATATTTCCAAAATTAGAATCAGTATAGGGTAAAACATAATGATGATGAACTTTATGCATATTTGGAGTTACTATAAAATAACTTAAAAACTTGTCTAAATTTGGATTTATATTAATGTTAGCATGATTGAATTGGGATAAAATAACTGATAGAGATTGGTATAGGAAAACAAGGCCCATATTAGCTCCAAGAATGGCTACAGCAAATAAAGTAAAAACATATCTAATAATACTTTCAAAAGGATGATGTCTATTAGCTGTTGTTGTATCAACTTTATGATCAGAATGATGAACTAAATGAATCTTCCATAAAAAATCAACTTTATGTTGAACATAATGAGGAAGATATGCACCAATAAGATCAAGAAACACAACTCCTAATATAATGTGAGCCGATAAAGGCAATAAATCTCCATAATTTAATAATCCGTATTCATTAATTGAAACCCAATCAGAAACTAATAAAAGAACAAAAGCTAAAGAAAAATTTATAAGAACAGTTGTTAAAGTAAAAAAAAAATTAGGAAGGGCGTGCTTTAGCTTTGAATAATCAAATTTAAATAATGGGATTATAGATTCAATAGACCAAAAAAAAGTAATACCTCCAACAAGAATAAATGATCTTTGTAACGATGAAATGTTCTCAAAAAAATAAATTAATTCTTGCATATGTTTATATAATCATTAACAATTTAAAAAAATAAAATTAAATTTGAAAATAAAAACAAATGTCAGATACACTATCAACAATGATCCCTCTTGGATTTGAAGCGCCATCGTTTAAGTTATTAGATGTAAAATCAAATGTTGTTCTAAATTCAAATAAATTATTTGGGCTTAAAGCTACAGTACTAATGTTTATTTGCAATCATTGCCCATTCGTAGTTCATATAAACAAAGAAATCGTTAAAATAGCTAATCAGTACAATAAAATAGGAGTTGAATTTATTGCAATATGCAGTAATGACATTAAAAATTATCCACAGGATTCTCCAGAAAAAATGAAAAAGGTAGCAAAAAAAGAAAAATATCCATTTCCTTATTTATACGATGAAAATCAAATAGTTGCAAAAAGTTATGATGCTGCTTGTACTCCTGATTTTTTTATTTTTGATAAATCTAAAAAATTAGTTTACAGAGGTCAATTAGACGATTCTAGACCAGGAAATAATATTGATGTAACTGGTGAAGATATTAGAAATGCTATAGATTCTATAATCAATTCAAAAGAAATTAATTCAGTCCAAAAACCAAGTATTGGTTGTAATATTAAGTGGAAAAATTAAAGTAATTCAACTTCAAAAACTAGTGTTGCATTTGGTGGAATAACACCACCTGCGCCAGCTTCACCATAACCAAGATTTGAAGGGATAACAAATTTTGCCTTTTCACCATTCTTTAACAACATAATACCTTCATCCCAACCAGGTATAACTTGACCAATACCAACGTTAAATTCAATAGGCTGATTTCTTTTATATGAGGAATCAAATACTGTTTCGTCTGTTAACATACCTTTATAATGAACTTTAACTTTATCTCCTTTTTTTGGAGAATCTCCATTTCCTTTATTTAAAATTTTATACCTGAGTCCTGATGGTGTTACTTTGAAATCCTTTGATAAACTTTCAATAATCTGTTGTTCTTTTAATTGATTCTCTTTTACAAGAATTTCTTTTTTAGCTTTAAAATTATTAAACTCATCCAAAGAATTCCATTTTTCAGCATCATCTCCTACTCTAACTATAGTAATAGATTCAATTAAATCATCTTGTTGAATTTCATTTACAATATTTAATCCATCAAGAACTTCTCCAAAAACAGTATGCTTATCATCTAACCAATTAGTAGGAACATGAGTAATAAAAAACTGACTCCCATTTGTAGACGCACCCGAGTTTGCCATAGATAATATTCCAGGCTTATCATGTCTAAGTTCAGTATGAAATTCATCATCAAACTTGTAACCCGGATCTCCAGTACCAGTTCCACTTGGACAACCCGTTTGAATCATAAAATCAGCAATTACCCTGTGAAATTTTAAACCATCGTAATATGGAACATCAAGTGATTTATGTGAATTCTTTATTTTACCCTCGGAAAGACCAATGAAATTAGCGACTGTTCCTGGCACTTTCTCGTGATGAAGTATAGCTAATATTTCTCCTTTACTAGTTTTAATTTTAGCGTATAAACCGTCTTGCATATAATTGAATTTTAATTGGTTCGCAAGATAATTTAAACTTTATAAAAGTTGAACGAATTTTTGAAATTAATTTGACAAATCGTTTATAAATTTTAATCTAAATAATCTTAAATCAAATTCTTCGTAATCGTTATCAAACTCTTCAACTGCAATATTAATATCATCTGAATCAGATTCAATAAAGAAATCATATAATTCATCTTGCTGATCTTCATCAAAAATATCATTAACCATATAATTAATATTTAATCTTGTTCCTGAAAAAACAATAGTTTCAAGTTCTTTAATCAATTCATCTAAATTCAAACCTTTTGCATTAGCTATATCTATCGGAAGAAGCTTTCTATCAATACTTTGAATTATAAATAATTTCAAAGATGAGTTAGTTCCCGTTGTTTTAATCACTAAATCTTCGGGTCGAATAATTTCATTTTCATCGACGTATTCTGAAATAATTTTAAGAAACGAAGAACCAAATTTCCGAGCTTTACCATCTCCAACTCCATTAATATTTTTCAATTCATCTATTGTAATTGGATATTTAAAAGACATTTCCTCAATTGAGGATTCCTGAAAAACAACATAAGGTGGAATACTTTTTATTTTAGCTATACTTTTTCTCTCTGAAATTAAAATTTTGAATAATTCTTTGTCGTTTATTGATTTTGGTTTTTTGTTTTGAATGGAATCTGTTTGAACACTAAATTCATGGTTTTTTGAAATAAAAAAATCATATGGTTTATCTAAATACTGTTTTGACAGGTCATTTAATTTTAAAACGCCGTAAGTTTCAATGTTCTTATTTAAAAGATTATTTACGATTAGATGTCTTAAAAGTGAGTTCCAAAAAACAGAATCATTGTTTTTACCAGAACCAAATAATTTATTTTCTGTGACATTATGAGATCTTAGTAAATTATTCTCTTTACCTGTTAAATAAGCAACTAAATCTTTGGTTTTATATTGCTCTTTTGTACTTTTTATCAAATCCAAAACTAAAAGCACTTCGTTATTAACTTTAAATTTAGGTTTAGGATTCTTCATATTATCATCCATTAAAGCACCTTCTCCATTAATTTCATTAAAATCTTCTCCAAAATAATTTAATAAAAACTTTCTTCTTGACATGGAGGTTTCGGCATAAGCAGATATTTCATCCAATAAAGAATAACTTTGTTCTTGTTCGGCAATTGGCTTACCTGACATGAACTTTTCAAGTTTTTCGATATCTTTATGAGTATAAAAAGCTAAACAGTGACCCTCGCCCCCATCTCTTCCAGCCCTTCCAGTTTCTTGATAGTAACTTTCTAAACTTTTTGGAATATCATGATGAATTACAAATCTAACATCTGGTTTGTCTATTCCCATTCCAAAAGCTATTGTGGCAACAATAATATCACATTCTTCCATTAGAAACATATCTTGATTCTTGGCTCTAACTTTAGAATCTAAGCCTGCATGATAAGGTAATGCATCAATGCTATTAACCTGTAAAAACTGAGATAATTCGTTTACATTTTTTCTAGACAAACAATAAATAATACCAGATTTTCCATTTCTTTGTTTAATAAAAGAAATAATATCTTTATTTAAATTCTCTGTTTTTTGCCTCACTTCGTAAAAAAGATTTGGTCTATTAAATGAAGATTTAAAAATTTTAGCATCTTTAATGTCTAAGTTTTTAATAATATCATCTTGAACTTTAGCAGTAGCTGTAGCTGTTAAAGCGATTACAGGTATTTGAGTATTAATTTTATTTAGAATAGTTTTTAAGTTTCTGTACTCAGGTCTAAAATCGTGTCCCCATTCAGAAATACAATGAGCTTCATCAACTGCCAAAAAAGAAATATTAATTTTATTTAAAAAATCAATATTATCGTCTTTAGCTAAAGATTCAGGAGCTACATAAAGTAATTTTGTTGTTCCAACTAAAACATCATTTTTTACTACATTAATTTCAGAATTATTTAATGACGAATTTAATACGTGTGCAATTCCATCAATTGAAGAAATTCCTCTTACAACATCTACTTGATTTTTCATTAAGGCAATCAGAGGAGATACAACTAAAGCTGTTCCTTTAGATAATAAAGCCGGAAGTTGAAAACATAGTGATTTGCCCGCACCTGTTGGCATAATTACCATATTATTATTTCCGTTCATTAAAGATGAAATAATTTGCTCTTGCTCTCCCTTAAAATTAGAAAAACCAAATAAAGACTTTAATTCTTTTTTTAAGTCAATTTTTAAAGACATTTTATAAAGTAGAAAGGTATTTTGTACATTTGCTTCTTAAATATAACATTTAAACCTTATTTAAAAAAACAAGATTGAAATCTAAAGACAATATTTTAAAAATTGCAAAAGATAGCTTTACAAACCAAGGAAATGCAATTTTAAATTTGCATAAGTTTCTAACGCCTGATTTTGAAAATGCAATAAAAAAAATCCAATCACTAAAAGGAAGAGTTATTATTAGTGGAATTGGCAAAAGTGCGATTATAGGTAATAAAATAGTTGCTACATTAAACTCAACTGGAACTCCTTCAATATTCATGCATGCTGCAGAAGCTATACACGGAGATTTAGGAATTATTCAGAATGATGATATTATAATATTATTATCAAAAAGTGGAAATACACCTGAAATAAAAAATTTAATACCTTTTATCAAGCAAAGAAAAATAAGTATCATTTCAATAACATCAGAACCAAACTCTTATTTAGCAAAAAACTCTGACTATTTTTTGAATTCCCACATTGAGATGGAAGCTTGTATTAATAACTTAGCCCCAACAACAAGTACAACAGTCCAACTGGTAATTGGAGACGCCATTGCCATTTGTTTATCCGAATTAAATGGGTTTAATAAAAATGATTTTGCAAAACATCATCCTGGCGGAATGCTAGGTAAAAAACTTTATCTTAAAGCAATTGATATAATCAATAAAAATTTAAAACCTCAATTAATTGAGACAGATAATTTTAAAACAATAATTGATGTAATTTCCAAAAACCTCCTGGGAGCAGCTGTTGTTGTTAAAAACAATAAACCAATTGGAATAATAACTGATGGAGACATTAGAAGAATTTTTACTTTAGAATCTGACTATAAAAACATAACAGCTAAAGACATTATGTCAAACAATCCTCTTATTATTGATTCTGAAACACTAGTATCATCAGCTTTGTCAATTATGAACGAAAATAAAATATCTCAAATTGTAGTAACTGATAACAATAATTATTCTGGTCTTATTCATATACATAATATCTTAAACGAAGGATTATTTTAATGAAGAACAAATCAGCAGAAGAAATGTCTTTTTTAGATCATCTTGAAGATTTGAGATGGCATTTAATTAGATCAGTATTTGCAATTTTATTGACTGGTTCAATTGCATTTATTGCCAAAGACTTTATTTTCGATAAAATTTTATTTGGCCCAAAAAATATCAATTTTTTCACATATGAACTACTGTGCAGTATATCAAATAAAATTGGTTTAGATGAAAGTTTTTGTATTAGTGAAATGCCTTTTAGAATTCAAAGCAGAACGATGTCAGGACAATTCTCCGCACACATATGGATGTCTGTTACAGCTGGATTTATAATGTCATTTCCTTACGTAATTTATCAATTTTGGAGCTTTATAAGTCCTGGGCTTTATGAAAATGAAAAAAGTAACGCAAGGGGATTTATTTTTATTTCATCTTTTTTATTTTTCCTTGGTGTTCTATTTGGTTATTATATTGTTACTCCTTTGTCAATAAATTTTTTAGGTTCATACAGCGTCAGTAATGAAATTTTTAATGACTTTGATTTAGACAGCTATGTTGGACTTGTAAGAGCAGCAGTCATTGCATCTGGATTAATATTTGAATTACCTATAATAGTTTATTTTTTAACTAAAATTGGGCTAGTCACTCCTGAAATAATGATTAAGTATAGAAAATTTGCATTAATAATAGTTTTAACATTATCAGCAGTAATTACTCCTCCAGACATTGCTAGTCAAATAATTGTTGCCATACCAATAATTATATTATATCAAATTAGTATTTATATTTCTAAATTTGTTTTAAGAAAGGAAAAATTAAAAAACAAAGAATGAAGCTAACAGCTGAAAGTATTTATAAATCATATAAAGGAAGAAAAGTGGTTAATGACATTTCTATTGAAGTTAATCAGGGTGAAATAGTAGGTTTACTAGGTCCAAATGGAGCTGGAAAAACAACTAGTTTTTATATGATTGTTGGACTAATAAAACCCGATGGAGGTAAAATATCACTTGAGAACTCAGAAATAACAACTTTACCAATGTATAGAAGAGCGCAGAAAGGAATTGGATATTTAGCTCAAGAAGCCTCTGTATTTAGAAAACTATCAATTGAAGATAACATAAAAGCTGTTCTTGAACTAACTACACTATCTAAAGAAGAGCAATCTGCAAAAATGGAATCCTTATTGGATGAATTTAATTTAAACAAAATACGTAAAAGCAGAGGAGATTTACTTTCTGGTGGTGAAAGAAGAAGAACTGAGATAGCACGAGCATTAGCTACAGATCCAAAATTTGTATTACTTGATGAACCGTTTGCTGGTGTTGACCCAATAGCTGTTGAAGATATTCAAAAAATAATTTCACATCTTAAAAAAAGAAATATTGGTATTTTGATCACTGATCATAACGTTCAAGAAACATTAGCTATTACAGATAGAACTTATTTAATGTTTGAAGGCAATATTTTAAAATCTGGAAAGCCAGAGGATTTAGCAAAAGATGAAATGGTAAGAAAACTATATTTGGGTCAGAATTTTGAATTTAGAAAAAAGAAGTTAGACTATAGCTCTTAACAAATTCAAAACTATATATAGAATAATTATTAATGTAAAGGATGCTAGTCCAAAATAAATCAAAAGAATTACAGAAGAGAAAAACAAAATATAGATAGCTTTATTTTGACTCAATTTTAAATTACTAATTTTCAATGAAAACATTTTGTGATTGGAAATAAGTAGATATGATGAAATGAGCACTAATATCATTAAAACAACAATATTTTCAAAAAATAATTCTAATTGAAAACGTTCAATAAATTGAGGAAGAAAAACAATTAAGATTGCGTTAGCAGGTGTTGGTAGTCCTGAAAAATTAGTTTCACTAACAGAAATAAGATTAAATTTCGCAAGCCTGTATGAAGAAGCTATTGTGATTAAAAATGCTGAAACGGGTAATAAAGAAATAATAAAATTAGATGAGTTATCAATAACAAAAGAAGATGAACCTATTAGATTTAACATAACTATAGAAGAAGTAAGTCCAAATGTAACTAAATCAGATAATGAATCTAGCTGAACACCTAATTTGGAATCTACTTTTAGTAGTCTAGCAAAAAAACCATCAAAAAAATCACAAATAATACCTAAACTAACAAACAAGGCCAGTTTCTCAAGATCACCCATAACACCATAAACAACAGCGACACATCCAAAAAAAAGATTAGATAGGGTTAAAAAGTTTGGAATAAAATTAAAAATCTTCACAATTTAAAATTAATGATTTTAAACTATATCGAAACAAGAAATACTTTTATATTTTGAAATGAGATTTTATTAACTTGTAAAAGATTAAATGAAGAGAAATTTGCATAAAAAATATATATCACTCAGTATTTTGTCAGGATTACTTTTTGGTTTATCCTGGCCAGTAAATGGAATATTTTTTTTAATATTCACAGCATTTATACCAATCCTTTTAATTGAAAAGGAGTTAAGAGAAAAATCTTTATTACAAATATATTTCTACAGCTTTTTAAGTTTTATAATTTGGAATACAATAACATCATGGTGGATTATTAATTCTAGTGTTTTTGGAATGTTTTTCGCTGTAATACTTTATTCCTTATTAATGGCTTTAGTTTTTACCTTTTACAGCTTAGTTTCAAATAAATTAGGAAATAAACTTGGAATAATTTTTTTTGTATCATCATGGATTGTTTTTGAGAAATTTAATTTAGGTTGGGAATTTTCATGGCCGTCATTAATATTAGGAAATGTTTTTTCTGAATCTCATCAATTTATACAGTGGTTTGAATATACAGGAACTTTGGGAGGATCATTGTGGATTCTTTTTGTAAACCTTATATTTTTTCAAACTTTAATTAAATATTTAAATAAAAAATATTACTTAAAAACATTATCAATTGGTTTATTATCAATCTCTTTTCCAATAATAATTTCTTTATTTATTTATATTCAAGATATAAAACATGAAAAACATGTAGATATAGTTATTATACAACCAAATATAGATCCATATAATAGAAAATACGGGAGAACTAACTTTGAAATATTACAAGAATTTAAAAAAACAACTAAAGATGAAAAATTTAATAACAAATTAATAATTACCCCGGAAACATATTTTTCAGAAAGTCCAGGCTATTCCTTAAATAATTTTTTTAATAGCCAATTTTATAAAGATTTAGACATTTATTTAAAAGAAAAAAAATCAGAAATTATAAGTGGAATTCAATTTTATAAAATTTATAATTCATCTAAAACAAAAACTAAAAGCTCAAATTATATAAGTGATAGTACATGGGTAGACATATATAATAGCAGCTTCATTAACTCGAAAGAAAATCAGATTTATCATAAATCAAAACTAGTTGTTGGAGTAGAGAATTTACCATATAAATCAGTTTTAGAACCATTATTAGGTAATTTATTATTGGATTTTGGAGGTACAGTAATGACAAGGGCAACACAAGAAAACAGATCAGTATTTAATACAAATTCTAAAATTTTAGTTGCTCCAGTAATATGTTATGAATCTATGTATGGAGAATATATGACAGAGTATGTTAGAAACGGTGCTCAATTAATAGCTATTATAACAAATGATGGTTGGTGGGGGAACTCCCCAGGGCACAAACAATTATTAAGTTATTCAAAGTTAAGATCAATTGAGTTAAGGAGAAGTATTGTAAGAAGCGCAAATACGGGGATTTCAGCAATAATAAATGAAAAAGGAGATGTGATTAACAGTATACCTTATGAAAAAAATGGAATAATTAATGAAAAAGTGTTTGTGTCAAATAAACTAACTTTTTATGCTAAGTACGGAGATTATATATTTAGAATATCATTGTTTTTCTTCATAATTATTTTCTTATTTTATTTCGCAAAAAAAAAATAAGGTTAAATTTCTTAATAAAATATTGTCAAAGTCATTTAAAAAATTATTTTTGCAAATATTATAATTTAAAATTATGTATTGGACTCTAGAACTAGCTACCTATTTAACTGATGCTCCTTGGCCTGCAAACAAAGACGAATTAATTGATTTTTGTATTCGAACTGGTGCTCCACTTGAGGTTATAGAAAACCTTCAGGAAATTGAAGAAGAAGAAGAAGAAACTTATGAATCAATACTTGAAATTTGGCCGGATTATCCCACTGATGAAGATTATCTTTGGAACGAGGATGAATATTAAACATAAAAACTTTATAAAAAGTCTCATTTGAGGCTTTTTTTTTACTTAAATTTGAATAGAAAATAATTATAATGAGCTTCATAAATTCCATATTAAATGTCTTTGTTGGTAGTAAATCAAAAAAAGATTTAAAAGAGGTTGAAGGAATAGTAAAGCAAATATTGATTTTTGAGAAAGAATTTTCTTTACTAACTCATGATGAACTAAGATCAAAAACAGTCTTGTTTAAAAATATTATAAAAGATTCAAGAAATCCATTTAATAATAAAATCGAAACTTTAAATTCAAAAATACAATCTTCAAGTAATATTGACGAAAAAGATGAATACTACACTGAAATTGACTTAATTAAAGAAGAATCAAATAAAAATGTTGAAGAAGTTTTAAATGAAATTCTTCCACAAGCCTTTGCTGTAGTAAAAGAAACTGCTAAAAGATTTAAAGAAAATTCCGAAATAACAGTTAAATCAAATGAATTTGATTTAAGACTATCTTCTGAAAAAACTTATGTAAAAACAGATGGGGATAGTGTTATTTGGTCTAATAAATGGAATGCAGCTGGAAAAGAGGTCACTTGGGATATGGTTCACTATGATGTTCAATTGATTGGAGGAATAGTTCTTCACAGAGGAAAAGTAGCTGAAATGCAAACTGGTGAAGGAAAAACATTAGTTGCAACTTTACCTGTATATCTTAATGCACTTACGGGAAACGGAGTTCATTTGGTAACTGTAAATGATTATTTAGCAAAAAGAGACAGTGCTTGGATGGCACCAATCTTTGAGTTCCATGGATTAAGTATCGATTGTATCGACTATCATTCTCCAAACTCTAAAGAAAGAAGAAAAGCTTATAATGCAGATATTACATACGGAACTAATAATGAATTTGGATTTGACTATTTGAGAGATAACATGGCTCACTCTTCTAAAGATTTGGTTCAAAGAAAACATGCATATTCAATAGTTGACGAAGTTGATTCTGTACTTGTAGATGATGCAAGGACACCATTAATAATTTCAGGACCTGTTCCAAAAGGAGATATTCATGAATTTAATGAATTAAAACCAAGAATTTATGACATCGTAAAAAAACAAAAAGATTTATTAACTCAAGTTTTATCAAAAGCTAAGAAGTTAATTGCTGAAGGAAATAATGAAGAAGGAGGATTTCATCTTTTACAAGTTTTTAGAGGTCTTCCAAAAAACACAGCACTTATAAAATATTTGAGTCAAGAGGGAATTAAGCAACTACTTCAAAAAACAGAGAATTTCTATATGCAAGACAATAACAGAGAAATGCCTAAAGTTGATTTAGATTTATTCTTTGTTATTGATGAAAAAAATAATCAAATTGAATTAACTGATAAAGGAATCGATACTATCTCAAATAAAAATGAAGATTCTAATTTTTTTGTTTTACCCAATCTGTCAATTGAATTAACTCAAATTGAAAATAAAAAACTTGAACTTAGCGAAGAAGTTGAAGAAAAAGAAAAAGTTTATAATGATTTTTCTACTAAAAGCGAACGAATTCATACTTTAAATCAATTACTAAAAGCATATACTCTCTTTGAAAAAAATACTGAGTATGTAGTAATGGATAATAAAGTCAAAATCGTCGATGAACAAACTGGAAGAATTATGGACGGTAGAAGGTATTCTGATGGATTACATCAAGCAATTGAAGCCAAAGAAAATGTTAAAATTGAAGATGCTACTCAAACCTTTGCCTCAATAACTCTCCAAAATTATTTCAGAATGTACAATAAACTTTCTGGAATGACTGGTACTGCAATTACAGAAGCTGGAGAATTATGGGATATATACAAATTAGATGTTGTAGAGATCCCTACAAATAAGCCGATTTCCAGAAAAGATCAAAATGATCTAATATATAAAACCAAAAGAGAAAAGTATAATGCAGTTATTGAGGATGTTACTAAAATATCAAATCAAGGAAGACCTGTATTGATTGGTACAACTTCAGTTGAAATTTCAGAGCTTTTGGCAAGAATGTTAACAATAAGAAAAATTAATCACAATGTTTTAAATGCCAAATTACACAAAAAAGAAGCAGACATAGTTTCTCAAGCAGGTAATGCAGGAATTGTTACTATCGCTACAAATATGGCTGGAAGAGGAACAGATATTAAAATCTCCGACCAAATAAAGAATGATGGTGGATTAGCAATTATTGGAACAGAAAGACATGATTCAAGAAGAGTTGATAGACAGCTTAGAGGAAGGGCCGGAAGACAAGGAGACCCAGGAAGCTCTCAATTCTATGTTTCATTAGAAGATAATTTAATGAGGCTTTTTGGCTCAGATAGAGTTGCCAAAATGATGGATAGAATGGGATTAGAGGAAGGTGAGGTAATTCAGCATTCAATGATGACTAAAACAATAGAAAGAGCACAAAAAAAGGTAGAAGAAAATAATTTTGGTATTAGAAAAAGACTTCTTGAGTATGATGATGTAATGAATGTACAAAGGGAAATTATTTATAAAAGAAGAAAACATTGTTTAGAAGGTGAAAGATTAAAGGTAGATATTGCAAGTATGATTTATGATACCTGTGAGATTTTAGTAAGCAACAGTAAAGGATCTAATAATTACAAAGACTACGAATTTGATATAGCTAGATTTTTTTCAATGAACTCCACTTACAATGAAGAAGAATTTAAATCTATTGATGAAGATGAAATTTTTCAAGAAACTTATAAAAAAGCATTTGAATTTTATAATGCAAAAATGATTTCTTCTGCAACAAAAGTATTTCCAGTAATAAAAAATGTTTATGAAAGTGCGTCAAATAATTTTGAAAGAATTGTCGTACCATTTACTGATGGAAATAAAACATTAAATGTAGTTTCAAATTTAGAAAACGCATACAATTCAGAAGGAAAAACTTTAGTTAATGATTTTGAAAAAAATATATCGTTGGCTATAATAGATGAAGCATGGAAAGTTCATTTAAGAAAAATGGATGAATTAAAACAGTCTGTTCAGTTAGCTGTTCACGAACAAAAAGATCCACTAGTTATTTATAAAGAAGAAGCTTATATATTGTTTGGATCTATGATTGAAAAAGTTAATAAAGACATAATTTTGTTTTTATTTAACGGAGAACTTCCCTCAAAAGATCCTTCAAATATAAGGGAAGACAGAAGAGTCAGGCGACAACAAAAATTTAATATTTCTAAAGAAGAAGTATTAAATAGTGATGAAATTGCATCAAAAAACAGAAAAGCTGGAGAAAATGTTTCTCAGTCTAATAACTATGTAGATACAGTAGTAAGAGAAGTAAAAAAAATCGGAAGAAATGAAAAAGTAACAATAAAAAATGTTACAAGCGGAGAAACAAAAAGCGTCAAATATAAAGTGGCTGAAAATTTTATTAAAAAGGGCGAGTGGGTAATTTTTAATGAATAATTAAAAAATATGAACATAGTTGTAATAGGGCCATTATACCCATATAGAGGTGGTATTTCCGATACAAATAAAGAACTATGTGAATCATTAATTTCAAGTGGCCATGAAGTAGAAATAATAAACTTTAAACTTTTATATCCAAGGTTTTTATTTCCTGGAAAAACACAATTTCAACAGAGCATTGAGAATACAAATCTAACATCACACAGAATAATAAACACTGTAAATCCAATCAATTGGATTTGGGTTATAAAAAAAATAAACGAATTAAAACCAGATTTACTAATTTCAACATACTGGACTGGATTACTTTCACCTAGCTATTACATTATAAATAAACTTGTAAGTAATAAAATAAAAAAAATCGGAATAATACATAATGTTATTTCTCACGAAAAAAGATTAGCAGAAAAAAAACTGCTAAAATTATACCTAGGTGGACTTGATAAATATTTTACACTTTCTAAAAACGTTTTAGATCAAATTAAAAAAATTTCGAAAAAACCAAAAGGAGTTAACTTATTTCATCCATTGCTAGATAAGTTTGGTATAAAAGAAGATAAGATAATTTCAAAAAAAATACTTGGTTTAAATAATGATAATGAATATATATTGTTTTTTGGTTTAATAAGGGAATACAAAGGATTAGAAACTCTTATTAAAAGTATGCCCAAAGTTGTAGAAAATAATCCAAATGTAAAATTGTTAATTGTTGGTGAAAACTATATTTCAATGAAAAAATATTACCAATTAATTGAAAAATTAAATATTTCTAAAAACATCTTAGTTAAAAATGTATTTATTGAAAACGACAAAATTAAACATTGGTTCAGCTCCTCTGAATTAGTTATAATCCCGTACAAAACAGCATCACAAAGCGGGATTACATCACTTTCGTTTCAATTTGAAATTCCAACTGTATCATCAAATATAAATGGGCTGAATGAACTTATAGAAGATAATGAAACAGGATATTTATTTAATAGAAATCCTAATGAGTTGGCATTAAAAATTAATTATGCTTTAAAAAGTAGCAGAAAGAATGTTATTAATAATATCATTAAACTAAAGAAAGAATTAACTTGGAAAAAGTTTATTATTCAAATTTTAAAAAATATATAGTATGTTTAAATATAGCTTATTAACTCTTTTAATAATATTTAATACTTGGTCAAATGAAATTAACACTAACCAAGAACATAAAACTGCATATTTTGCCTCAGGATGTTTTTGGTGTGTAGAAAGTATTTACGAAAATTTAAAAGGTGTAAAAGAAGTTAATTCTGGATATTCAGGTGGCAAAACCAGTAACCCAACATATAGAGAGGTGATGACAGGGAGAACTGGACATGCTGAGGCAATTGAAGTGATTTACAACCCCAATGAAATAACATTTGAAACTTTAGTTAATGTTTTTTTTGGTTCTCACGATCCTACAACTTTAAATCAACAAGGACCTGATAGAGGAACTCAGTATAGATCTATTGCATTTTATGAAAATTCAATAGAAAAAGAAGTTATTGAGAAAACAATAAAAGAATTATTATCTAACAAATCTTATTATAAAATAACTACTGAGGTTAAAAAATTTAGTCAATTTTATTTAGCTGAAAAGTATCATCAAGATTATAAGAAAAAAAATCCTTATAGTCCATATATATTAAATGTTTCGGCTCCAAGAATAAATAAATTCAAAATTGATTATTCAGAACTCTTAAAGTAATTTAACTTTCTATCTATTATTCTTTCCATATAATCCTGAATAAAGGCTTTTAGATAGACCTCCTCATTTGAGAAATTAATATTAGTATCTTTTATAATATTATTCACTAGCCAATAGTCTTCAATATCATAAACTCCAATAACTTCATTACCATCAAATACCAATGTATAATTATCCATAGTGAAATGATATACAGTTCCTGAATAATTTATTGAAAATGGTTGACCTGAGTTTGAAAAAACACTCCTTCCCCATGAATTTATATGCTCCTTATTACCTACTAAGTCAACAATTGAGGGAAATATATCCATTTGTTGCATTAAAACATTGTTTTCACCCTTAAATGAATTGTTTGGATGATAAAATAGGATAGGAATTGCAAATCTATTTACTGGAGCAGCATAATAAGGATACCAAAACTGATTAGTATGATCAGCTGTGATGATAAATATAGTATTATCAAACCAAGGTTCTTTTTTAGCAGATTCAAAAAACTTTCTTAATGCATTATCAGAATAACCTATAACTTGATGCATTTGGACATCGCCCAAAGGAAAAACCCCTTCGTATTCATTAGGAACATAAAATGGCTCATGTGATGACAAACTAAAAAATGTAGAAAAAAACGGTTCTTTCAGTTTAGTAGTTGTATTGTTAACATATTGTAAGAAAGGTTCATCCCAAATTCCCCAAAAACCATCATATAATGAATTATCATTAAACTCATTTTTTCCAAAATAATTATCAAATCCTAAAATATTGGATAATCCCAAAAAACCCATTGATCCATTAGGAGCTCCGTGAAAAAAAGAGGTTGAATATCCTTTTTTATTAAAAACCGAAACTAATGATTGTATTTCTTGATTAGCATAAGGAGAAGAAGTAAATGGTATTTTAAATGATGGAATACTTGCCAAGATCGAAGGTAAAGCTTCAATTGACTGACGACCATTGGCATAAGCATTGGTAAAAATCAAACTATTATTAGAAAGAGAATCTAAAAAAGGAGTATAACTTACATAGTCCTTTATATTCCTATTTTTATTAAATGCACCTATATATTCGCGTCCAAAGCTTTCCATAACAAGTATCATTACATTTGGCTGTGAAAAAACACTGTCATTAACCATTTTTATAGGACTTAAAACTTTATTAACCTTGGAAGAATCCATGAAATTTTTCTTTTTAAAAAAGTTCTTATTAAAAGTTCTAATAAAACTAAATGGAGAATTTAACACAAAATCGGCATGAATACCTTTTTTAACAAATCTGTGAGCATCAACCATATTTATAGGACGTGTTGCATTCCCTATGCCGCCCCTAACTCCAATAACACAAACAAAAATTATAAAAAGAGAGGATAATGAAGAAAAAATATAAAACTTGAAATTATAATCAGTATGAATAGTCTTAATTTTTATTTGTTTGTAAAGATAAATCCAAGCATAAACTAAAGCGAAAAAGAAAATAAAAACATGCCAATAGTTATATATAAACGAACCTGCAAGTGCCATTTTATTTGTTTCATTTTCAAGAATATCAAAAACTCTAGTAGTCAATCTACTCTGAGAAAATCTATAATATATAAAGTCAAAAAAATTGGTAGAATAGGCTATTAAATTTGTTGAAAAATACAATATTATCATTCCTTTTTGAAACTTTTCATTAGTAAAGTTTTTAAATGGAATTAAGGATATTAATATAAACAATACGTTAGCATAAAGAATAGCAGATGTATCAAAAGTTAGTCCTATAAAACACAAGTAAAAAAACTCTTGAAAGCTCTCAATCACAATCATGTTACTATTATAAAAGTAGAATAACACTCTAGCCAAAAAATAAAAAATATATGCTAATGAAATTCTAAGGAAAAGTGTTTTATATGATTCTATTCTACTATACATTAAAATTTGACTTTAAATGATGTAATTGAAAAAAGGTAGCCTGTTATAATTCCGAAACATGAACCAATTATAACATCTCCTGGAAAATGAACACCAATATAAATTCTACTGTATGAGACTATAATTGCCCATAAAAAAAGATATTTAAAATTTGATGAAATTTTTCTAAAAGAAAAATAAAAAAAAGTAGCAAGAGCAAAAGAATTTGCAGCATGGGCTGAAAAAAATCCATATAAGCCACCACATCCTTCTTTAACAATTCTTATGCTATCATTTATTGATGTATCATGACAAGGTCTAAATCTTTCAAAATAATCTTTAAATAAGCCACTAAATTGATCAGTGAATACAATTAATATGATTATTAAAAT
>JABJFE010000035.1 GCA_018662905.1 Flavobacteriaceae bacterium | reverse complement strand
TAATAGCTCCACCTCCAAATGGGTAAGATTCTAAAAATTTTTTTCCGAATTCAGTTCTATTTGTAAAAATATATAATGCTAAAGGATGAGAATATTTATTCACTAATTCATCAACCTCTTTAAAGTCATTATATTCAATAATGGGTAATATTGGTCCAAATATTTCATCCTCCATTATTTTAGAATCTAAATTTTCAACTTCTACTATTGTTGGTTCAAAAAATTTACTATTCATATCAAATTTGCCACCATGCAATATTCTTTCATTTTTAAGTAATGAATTAAGATATTTCATGTGTTTCTCACTAATAATTCTTCCATATTCTTCACATTTTATAACATCTTTGCTATAGGTTTTTATAATTTGGGCAATTAACTCTTTTATTAAATCGTTTTTAATTTTTTTATTTACAATTAAAAAATCAGGAGCTATACATGTTTGCCCGCAGTTTGTGAATTTTCCCCACACAATTCGTTTTGCCGTAACCTTGATTGAAGCAGTTTCGTCAACTATACAAGGGTTTTTTCCACCAAGTTCAAGAGTTGTAGGTGTTAAATTTGTAGCAGCAGCTTTAGCTATAATTTTTCCAACGCTAACACTCCCTGTGAAAAATATGTAATCCCATTTAAATTCTAATAATTTAGTTGATTCTTTAGGACCACCAAGAACAACATCAACGTGACCTCTTTCGAAAACTGCATTCAAAATTTTATTTAATATTTGACTTGTGTAATCAGAGTATTCAGATGGTTTTAATAGAACCGTATTTCCAGCTGCTATTGCTCCGATTAGTGGAGCAATTGACAATTGAAAAGGGTAGTTCCAAGGTGAAATATGGAGTGTATTTCCATAAGGTTCAGCAATTATATAGTCAGATGACGGGAAATTTAATAGGGTAGATCTAACTGATTTTCTTTTAGCCCATTTTTTTATTCCTTTTAATGCGATATTAATTTCTGAATAAACAAAATGAATTTCAGTTAAATAGCTTTCTCCAGAAGACTTTCCTAAATCATTAAAAAGAGCAAGTTCTATATCTTTTTCTTTTGATTTAATTTCATTTAAAAGATCTTTAAGTTTTTGAATTCTAAACTCAATGTTTAATGTTTTTTTTGACTTAAAATAATTTTTTTGGTTATCAATTATTGATTTTAATGATTTATCCATAAAAAAAAGCTTTTTTAGAATAGTTAAATTATGATTTTGATAAAAATATGAATTAAATAATTGATCATGTATATTAATTAATTTTTTGTTTACTTTTATAATTAAATTAAATGTACTCCTTCTCTAATAATTAGGAGTTTTTTTTTAAAAATGAGTTTAAATAAATATAGTAAAGTGGTTACACAGGATCCGACTCAACCTGCAGCAAAAGCTATGCTACACGCTATTGGTCTATCTAATGATGACTTATGCAAGCCATTTGTTGGTATAGCTAGTACTGGATACGAGGGTAATCCTTGTAATATGCATTTAAATGATCTTTCAAAAAACATTAAAAATGGTATTAATAAAAATGAGCTTATTGGATTAATTTTTAATACAATTGGGGTTAGTGATGGTATTTCAATGGGTACTCAAGGCATGAGATATTCGTTACCTTCTAGAGATGTTATTGCCGATTCGATTGAGACTGTTATGCAAGCAATGGCATATGATTCTTTGATTACTGTTGTTGGTTGTGATAAAAATATGCCAGGAGCTTTAATGTCAATGTTAAGGCTAAATAGACCTTCCATTCTTGTTTATGGAGGAACAATTGCTCCTGGTTGTCATAATGGAAAAAAACTTGATGTTGTTTCAGCTTTTGAAGCTTGGGGGGAGAAAGTCTCAGGTAAAATTGATGAAAATGAGTTTAGTGATATTATAAAAAATGCTTGTCCTGGCGCCGGAGCATGCGGAGGAATGTATACGGCTAACACGATGTCATCAGCAATTGAAGCAATGGGGATGTCTCTTCCGTTTAATTCTTCAAATCCTGCAACTAGTTCTCATAAAATTAAAGAATGTGATTTGGTTGGAAAAGCTATTTTTAATTTAATTAAATTAGACTTAAAACCCTTAGACATTGTTACTAAAGAGTCTATTAAAAATGCTGTAAGATTAATAACAGTTTTAGGAGGATCAACTAATGCTGTTCTTCACATGTTAGCTATTGCTAAGAGTGCAAATATCAAATTTACAATAGACGACTTTCAAAAGATTTCTGATACTACACCTTTTTTAGCTAATTTAAAACCAAGTGGTAAATTTCTTATGGAAGATCTTCATGATATTGGGGGTGTTCCAGCAGTAATGAAATATATGTTAGAAAATGATTTACTTAACGGTGAATGCATGACAGTTACCGGTAAAACATTAAAAGAAAACTTAAAAGAAATTAAATCATTGGATTTTAATCAAGAAGTTATAAGACCAATTTCAAATCCAATAAAAGAATCTGGTCATATTAGAATTTTATATGGAAACATTGCCTCAAACGGTTCGGTTGCTAAAATTACTGGGAAAGAAGGCTTATTGTTTTCTGGAAAAGCTATCGTATTTGATTCTGAAGATGAAGCTAATAACGGAATTAAAAACGGTTTAGTAAAGAAAGGTAATGTAGTTGTAATACGTTATGTGGGCCCCAAAGGAGGCCCAGGTATGCCAGAAATGCTAAAACCTACTTCAGCTATAATGGGGTGTGGACTTGGTAATGAAGTGGCGTTAATTACCGATGGAAGATTTTCCGGAGGAACTCATGGTTTTGTTGTAGGTCATATTTGTCCTGAAGCACAAGATGGTGGAAATATTGCATTAATAGAAAACAATGATATTATTACTATTGATGCAGTTGAAAATTCAATTTCTGTAAATATTTCTGAAAATGAATTGAGTTCAAGACGTTTAAATTGGACTAAACCTGAATTAAAATTTAAAAGTGGAGTTTTGTATAAATATTGTAAAAATGTTTCAAATGCATCTAATGGATGTGTAACTGATAGTTAAAATGAATAGATTAGAAAATAAAATTTCTGGAGCTGAGGCTGTAATTAGATCATTAATTGAAGAAAATGTTGATCTTATTTATGGATATCCTGGAGGTGCAATAATGCCTATCTATGATGAATTATTCAAATTTCAGGATCAGATTAATCATGTTTTAACTAGACATGAACAAGGTGCTACACATGCAGCACAAGGTTTTTCAAGAGTTTCAGGAAAAGTAGGCGTAGTAATGGCCACATCTGGTCCTGGAGCAACTAATTTAGTAACTGGTATTGCTGATGCTCAAATTGATTCAACTCCAATGGTATGCATTACTGGTCAGGTTGCTTCACATTTGTTAGGATCTGATGCTTTTCAAGAAACTGATATCATCGGAATATCAACTCCAGTAACAAAATGGAATTGTCAAATTACAAGAGCTAAAGATATTCCTGAGGTTTTAGCTAAGGCATTTTATATAGCGAAATCTGGAAGACCTGGACCTGTGTTAATAGATATTACAAAAGATGCTCAATTTGAGTTGATGAATTATAATTATAAAAAATGTTTTTCAGTTAGAAGTTATAAACCTGTTCCTGATTATTCTGATGATCAAATTAAAAAAGCTAGTAAATTAATTAATGATTCAAAAAAACCATTTATTGTTTTTGGACAAGGTGTTATTTTAGGTGAGGCTGAAAATGAATTTAAGGATTTAATTGAAAAAACTGGAATACCATCTGCTTGGACTATTTTAGGATTGTCAGCACTTCCAACAGATCATTATTTAAATGTTGGAATGGTTGGGATGCATGGTAATTATGGTCCTAATGTTCTTACAAATGAATGTGATTTATTAATTGCAATTGGAATGCGCTTTGACGATCGAGTTACAGGAAATTTAGAAAGTTATGCTAAACAAGCTAAAATCATTCATATGGAAATTGATCCAGCTGAAATTAATAAAAATGTCGAATGTGATGTACCTGTAATAGGAAATATTAAAGAAACTATTCCGTTATTACTTTCTATGGTAAATAAAAATTCTCATAAAAAGTGGTTAGATAAATTTAATTCTTTTTATGATATTGAATTCAAAAAAGTAATTGATAATGAAATTAATCCTACAAAAAAAGGGTTAACAATGGCTGAGGTTATAAAAGAAATCAATAATTCAACAAATGGAGATGCGATAATTGTAACAGATGTTGGACAACATCAAATGGTTACTTGTAGATATGCTAAATTTAATAAATCAAAGTCAAATGTAACATCAGGAGGACTAGGCACTATGGGTTTTGCACTTCCAGCTGCTCTTGGAGCAAAGATGGGTGCTCCTGAAAGGGAAGTAGTTGCTGTTATAGGGGATGGAGGATATCAAATGACTATACAAGAGTTGGGAACAATTTTTCAAACAGGAAGTGCAGTTAAAATAGTTGTATTGAATAATAATTTTTTAGGAATGGTTAGGCAATGGCAAGAAATGTTTTTTGATAAAAGATATGCATCAACAGAGTTAGTAAATCCAGATTTCGTAACTATTGCAAAAGGATATTATATTGAAGCTGAAAAAGTAAATGAAAGAAAAGATTTAAAAAAGGCTGTAGATAAAATGATAAAATCTAAAAAACCTTATTTTTTAGAAGTAACTGTAGATAAGGAAAATAATGTGTTTCCAATGATACCCACAGGAGCTTCAGTCTCAGATATAAGACTAGAATAATATGAAAGAATCGAAAAATATTTTTACTGTATCCGTCTACACTGAAAACAATATTGGTTTATTGAACAGAATTTCTGCAATATTTTTAAAAAGGCACATAAATATTGACAGCTTAACAACTTCTCAGTCTGAAATTAAAGATATTTTTAGATTTGTTATTGTTGTCAATGCATCAGAGTTCATGATTAAAAGATTAGTTAAGCAAATAGAAAAACAAATTGAAGTCATTGCTTCTTTTTACCATACTGATGATCAAACAATTTTTTTAGAAACAGCATTATATAAAGTAAAGTCTAAATCTCTTTTTGATGAAAAACATATTCAAAAAATTATAAAAAATAGTCAAGCTAATATTGTAACTGTTTCTCCAAATTATTTTGTTATTGAAAAAACGGGATGGAGAGAGGATACAGAAAAATTATATAAAGAATTGGAACCTTATGGTTTATTACAATTCGTAAGATCTGGTAGAATATCAGTTTCTAAAGAACCAATGAATATTTCCAATATACTTGGAATAAACTCAGATAAATAAATTATGAAAAATTATTTTAATCAATTGTCGTTAAGTCAAAAAATTGATCAGTTAGGTAAATGTAGGTTTATGGACTCATCAGAATTTTCAGATGGAGTATCTGCATTATTAGGTAAGAAAATTGTGATTATAGGTTGCGGTGCCCAAGGTTTAAATCAAGGACTTAACATGAGAGATTCTGGATTAAACATTTCATATGCTCTTAGAAAAGAAGCTATTAGTCAGAAAAGAGATTCGTTTATAAATGCAACTTCAAATGATTTTAAAGTAGGAACATTTGAGGAATTAATTCCAGAATCTGATATGGTGTTAAATTTAACACCTGATAAAAATCACACAAATGTTGTAAATAATTTAATGCCGTTAATGAAAAAAAATTCAATTCTTTCATATTCCCACGGTTTTAATGTAGTTGAAGAAGGGATGGAGATTAGAAATGATATAACAGTTGTGATGGTTGCACCTAAGTGCCCTGGATCTGAGGTAAGAGAAGAATACAAAAGAGGTTTTGGTGTACCTACACTAATAGCTGTACATCCTGAAAATGATCCTCAAAAAATAGGAATGGATATTGCTAAAGCTTACGCAGTAGCGACTGGAGGAGATAGGGCAGGTGTATTGGAATCTTCCTTTGTAGCTGAAGTTAAATCTGATTTGATGGGAGAACAAACTATTTTATGTGGAGTTTTACAAACAGGCTCTATACTTTCATTTAATAAAATGGTTGAAAATGGAATTGAACCAGGATATGCTTCAAAATTAATACAATTTGGATGGGAAACAATTACAGAAGCATTAAAGCATGGCGGAATCACTAACATGATGGATAGATTGAATAATTCTGCCAAAATTGAAGCTTTTAATATCTCAGAGGATTTAAAAAAAATAATGAGACCATTATTTGAAAAGCATATGGATGATATTATGTCTGGACATTTTTCATCAACTATGATGGAAGATTGGAATAACAATGATGTAAATTTATTAAACTGGAGAGCAGAAACTGGAAAGACTGCTTTTGAAAAAACATCTCCTTGTGAAGATGATATTTCTGAACAAGAGTTTTTTGATAATGGATTATTAATGGTTGCTTTTATTAGATCTGGCGTGGAGTTAGCATTTGAAACAATGACAAGCTCAGGAATTATTGATGAATCAGCTTATTATGAATCTCTTCACGAAACTCCATTGATTGCTAACTTAATAGCAAAGAAAAAATTATTTGAAATGAATCGAATAATTTCTGACACTGCTGAATATGGATGTTATTTATTTGATCATGCCTGTAAGCCATTATTAAAAGAATTTTTTATAAAAATTGATTCAAAACACATAGGTAAACCTTATATTCATGCTGAACAAATTGACAACACAAGGTTAATTGAAGTGAATGAGCTTATTAGATCTCATCCAGTTGAGATTATTGGAAAGAAATTAAGAACATCAATGACCTCAATGAAAAAAATTGTTTAAATACAAAAACTAATTATGAACAACATTCCAAATGAATTTAAGATTAACAAACAAATTAATCATAAAGAATATTTAATTGATGGTATAATAAGTAAATGGGACGGAAATCAAACCAACGTATATTCTACACTTTTATGTGATAAAGACGATAAAGAACCGTATTTACTTGGAAATACACCCGAAATGTCTGGAGAATACGCTTTAAAAGCTTTAGAGGCTGCACATTCAGCATTTAATTTTGGTCAAGGTGTTTGGCCAACAATGAAAGTTTACGAAAGAATCCAATGTATGGAGACTTTTGTTGAAAAAATGTTAACTAAAAGAGAAGAAGTTGTTAAACTTCTAATGTGGGAAATTGGTAAAAATTTAAATGATTCAAGAAAAGAATTTGACAGAACTGTTGAATATATTAAAGATACAATTGTTGAATATAAAAGAATCGATAGAAAAGGGGCTACTTTTCAAAATAAATCTGGTGTAAGAGCTTTGATTCGAAGAGGACCACTTGGTGTAGTTTTGTGTTTGGGACCTTATAATTATCCTTTAAATGAAACATTTGCATTGTTAATACCTGCGATTATTATGGGTAATACAACAATTTTTAAACCAGCTAAACATGGGGTATTACTAATTGCTCCATTACTAGATGCGTTTAAAGAATCTTTCCCACCAGGTGTTGTTAATATTGTTTTTGGAAGAGGAAGAGAAATTGCAACTCCAATAATGAAAAGTGGTAAAATTGATGTTTTAGCTTTGATAGGTCATAGTTCTTCAGCTATATCACTTCAAGATTTACATCCACAAAAGAATAGATTAAGATTAGTTTTAGGTCTTGAGGCTAAGAATCCTGGAATAATATTAAAGGATGCTGATATAGAATCAACAGTAAAGGAATGTATCTCTGGTACATTGTCATTTAATGGTCAAAGATGTACAGCTTTAAAAATATTATATGTTCACGAAGATATAAAGGAAGAGTTTTTATCAAAATTTGTAATTGCAGTAGATGAATTAAAGTTAGGTTTACCTTGGGAAAACACTTTACTTACTCCATTGCCTGAACCTGCTAAACCAAAATATATCTCTGATTTAATAGAAAATGCTGTTAATCTTGGAGCTAAAATAATGAATAAAAAAGGTGGGGAAAAACAAAAGAATTTTGTTTTTCCAGCTGTATTATATCCTGTAAATAAAGATATGGACGTTTATAAAGAAGAACAGTTTGGACCTGTTATTCCAATTATTTCTTTTACAGATATTTCAACACCAATAAAAGACATGTCTGAATCAAATTATGGCCAACAAGTAAGTATTTTTGGAAAAGATGTTGACACATTAGGTCCAGTTATTGATTCTATGGTTAATTTAGTTTGTAGGGTTAATTTAAACAGTGCTTGTCAAAGAGGGCCAGATATATATCCATTTACAGGAAGAAAGGACTCTGCTGTAGCAACTTTAAGCGTTCATGATGCACTAAGATCTTTTTCTATAAGAACATTTGTAGCTTCAAAAGATAATGATCTAAATAAAAATATTCTTAGAGAAATGATAGATTCTAAAAAATCGCACTTTATTAGAACTGATTACTATCTCTAACTGTTAAGCATTACTGGCATAACGAGCATTGTTATCTCTTCTGAATCAGAACCAGGCTTAGTTGGTGTAAGAATACCTGCTCTATTAGGTAAAGATAATTCTAACTTGACTTCATCTGAATTTATGTTAGATAACATTTCTGTTAAAAACCTTGAATTAAATCCAATTTGCATGTCATCTCCATTATAATTACAGATCAATCTTTCTTCAGCTTTGTTGCTGTAATCTAAATCTTCTGCTGAAATCACAAGTTCATTTCCTGTTATCTTAAGCCTAACTTGGTGAGTTGTTTTATTAGAAAAAATACTGACTCTTTTAGTTGAATTTAAAAACAATGACCTGTCAATAGTTAGAATATTTGGATTTTCTTTTGGAATTACTGCTTCATAATTAGGATACTTTCCGTCTATCAACCTGCAGGTTAAAGAAAGATTAGAGAAAGTGAATTTTGCATTACTTTCATTAAATTCAATTTTTACTTCAAATTCATTTGTAGCTAAAATTCCTTTCAAAATATTTAATGGTTTTTTAGGCATTATAAATTCAACCAGCTTATCAGATTTATAATCAGTTCTTACATATCTTACTAACTTGTGTGCATCTGTAGCTACGAACGTTGAACTTTCACTTGAAAACTGAAAAAAAACTCCACTCATAACTGGTCTTAAATCATCATTTCCTGACGCAAATATTGTTGTATTAATTGCCTCAAATAAAACTTTAGAAGAAATTGATGAGTTATTAGGATCAGTTATAGGTAAAGTTTTAGGAAATTCTTCTCCCTTTGCATAAGCTAAAGCATATTTTCCATGATTTGAACTTATCTCAATAGTATTGTTTTCTAATATATTAAATGTAAGTGGTTGTTCCGGAAATGTTTTTAAAGTATCAATTAGTAACTTTGCAGGTACTGCAATAGAACCGTTATCTTCAGATTCAATTTTTAATTCAGCACTTAAAGTTGTTTCTAAATCGGAAGCTGTAATTTTTAATACAGATTCAGAAATATCAAATAAAAAATAATCTAAAATAGGAAGAGTATTGTTTGTGTTTAAAATGCCTCCTAAAACTTGAATGTTTTTTAGTAATAATGAGCTTGATGTTATGAATTTCATAAAGTATATTAATGATTAATAAATATATTAGAAACTATTGTCATAATAAAACATATTTATTAACACTGGTTAATTAAATTTTATAGTTATTACATCTCTGTAATTTAGTCCAAATAAACTAGCTGCACCTCCAAAAGTATGTGGATTGCTTTTGTATATTGATAACTCTAAGTAATTTGATTTATTAAATAGTGCAATTTTTTTACCAATTTCTTTTCTATTTTCTTTTTTAATATCAAATCTAATGGCATTTCCGTAAGAATCAACTATTTCTTTGAAAATATAGTTTCTAGCATTGATTTCAAATGGTCTTGTTTTTCCAAATTCTAAAAATATTTTTTTAGAAATATTTGTAACCACATTATCGTAATTGTCTACATATATTACATTTCCAGAAATTTCACTAGTTTTTTCATTTAAAATGGGATTTAAATTGTATAATTCTTTTAAAATGTTTATTTGATTCCCTACTAAGTCTATTGATCCCCCTCTATATATATGCGCTGCTATTTTTACAAAAACATCAATAACTGAAAATGTTGAAACTTTATCATTGTGGATATTGATTTCGATAATTTTTTCGGGATTGATTTTAGATGCAAGTAAGGACATAATCCCGTTATTTGCACATATAAAGTAGTGATTATCTAAAATTATTGCTAAATGACTTTGTTCAATTGTTTTTTCAGAATCTATTCCAATAATGTGAATAGAGCCATCTGGAAAATTTTTATAACTATTCTCGATTATATAAGCAGCTTCTACAATATTGAATGGTGATATATTGTGTGATATATCTACAATATTTACATTGTCTAATTCTTTAAACAAGGCACCCTTTACAGAACCTACGTAATGATCTTTATTTCCAAAATCTGTTGTTAATGTAATAACACTCATTTATTGATAATAAAATAATATTTAAGGCTAAAAATTATATAAATTTACAATATGCCTTTAATAAAAACATAAGTAATTTGAAAAAACTAGAATATTTTATAAAAGACATTCATCCTGTCGAGTTTTTTGATAAAAAAAACTTCGATGTTGTGAAAATAATTAAGAATAATTTTCCGTCTGTTAAAATTATTATTAAAGGGGATAGAATCGTTGCTAACGGAGATGAAACATTAATAGTTCAGTTAAGAATTAGGTTAGACTCATTAATTATTATAATGAAAGATAATGACAGTATTAATGATAAAACCATCAATTCAATACTATCGGGTCAAGGGGAGAAATTAATTAGTTCATTAAGTGGAAAATTGATTTTACATGGTGTTGGAAAGAAAAAGATTAAGGCTCATACAATTAATCAAATAAAAATAGTTGATGCATTTATAAATAATGATATGGTGTTTGCTATTGGTCCAGCTGGAACCGGAAAAACATATACTGGAATAGCAGTTGCAGTCAAAGCTCTTAAAGATAAAGTGGTTAAAAAAATTATTTTAACTAGACCCGCAGTTGAAGCAGGGGAGAGTTTAGGCTTTCTTCCTGGAGACATGAAAGAGAAATTAGACCCATATATGCAGCCCTTATACGATGCTCTTAAAGAAATGATTGAAACCGATAGGCTGGATGATTATATGAAGAGAGGTGTTATTGAAATAGCCCCATTAGCATATATGAGAGGAAGAACACTTGATAATGCATTTGTGATATTAGATGAAGGGCAAAATACAACTCATAACCAAATGAAAATGTTTTTGACACGTATGGGTGTGAATGCTAAATTTATGATTAATGGAGATCCCGGTCAAATCGATTTACCTAGAAGAGTAATGTCTGGTCTAAAAGAAGCTAACCTTGTCCTTAAAAATGTTGAGGGAATTAAAATGATATATCTTGATGATTCTGATGTTATTAGACATCAAGTCGTAAAACGAATAATAGAAGCTTATAAAAACTCAGAACATACAAATTAATTTATATGAACACATTAACTAAAACAGATTTTAATTTTCCTAACCAAATTTCTAAATATTCTGGAAAAGTAAGAGAAGTATATAAAATTAAAGATGATGTTCTTGTGATGATTTCTACAGATAGACTATCAGCATTTGATGTTGTTCTCCCCAAAGGAATTCCTTACAAAGGTCAAATATTGAACCAAATCGCTTGTAGAATGCTAAATGCTACATCACATATAGTACCTAACTGGTTGATTTCTTCTCCAGATCCTAACGTTTCAATTGGAGAAGCTTGCGAGCCATTTAAGGTTGAGATGGTTGTCAGAGGTTATTTATCAGGGCATGCCGCGAGGATTTATAAATCTGGGGAAAGAATAATTTGTGGAGTTAAAATGCCAGAGGGAATGATTGAAAATGATAAATTTAAAAATCCTATAATAACTCCTACCACAAAAGCAGAAAATGGCTCACATGATGAAGATATATCAAGAAAAGAAATACTTTCAAATAACATTGTTAATGAGAAGGATTATATTGTTTTAGAAGAATATTCATTAAAATTATTTAACGAAGGAACCAAAATTGCAAAAAAACAGGGTTTAATACTTGTAGATACCAAATACGAATTCGGAAAAAATAAAAATGGACAAATCATTTTAATAGATGAAATACATACTCCTGACTCATCAAGATATTTTTATTTAAACAGTTATCAAGATTTGCAAAATTCTAAGCTTCCACAGAAACAACTTTCTAAAGAATTTGTCAGACAATGGTTGATAGGTAACGGGTTTCAAGGAAAAGAAAATCAAATAATTCCAGAAATGTCTGATGAATATATTAATGGGGTCACAGAAAGATATATTGAGTTATATGAAAAAATAACTGGTTTAAAGTTTGAAAAAGAAGAATTAAATCAAATAAATAATAGAATAGAAAATAATGTTTTAAACTATTTTAATTAATAATTTTCAAAAAATCTTCTATTTCAATATTATTATCTATCCAATTAATACCTTCTTTTCCTCTCAACCAAGTCATTTGTCTTTTCGCAAATCTTCTAGAATTTTTTTTAATTTCATTTATTGCATTATCAAATGAAATTTTTTTCTCTAAAAAAAGAAATAATTCTTTATATCCAACAGAATTTAAACTTCTTAAGTCTTTATACTTAAAAAGATTTTGAACCTCATTTAATAAATCATTATTAATCATTTCATCAACTCTTTTATTTATTCGATCATAAAGATAATTTCTATCAGATTTGATAGCAGTATTTATTATTTTAAAATCGTGAGCTACTTTCTTGTTTCCTAAAAAGGAGGAATATGGTTTATTTGAACTTAATGAAACTTCAAGAGCTCTTATTAATCTTCTTTGGTTATTTATATCAACCTTTGACATGTATTCAGGATCTAATTCATATAGTTGATCTTGTAAATATTTTATTCCGAATAACTTATATTTCGAATTAATTAAGTTTCTAACTTCAGAACTAATTTCTGGAAAATTGTCCATTCCATTAACTACTGCGTCCATATACATCCCTGAACCCCCAACCATAATTATAAAATTATTTGTTTGAAATTCATGTTTAATAATTTTTAAAGCTTCAATTCGAAAATCATTTACAGTGTAATTATCAAAAATAGATTTATGCTGAATACAATAATGATTTACTCTAGATAAATCGTTTTGTGAAGGAACTGCTGTGCCTATACTCATTTCTTTATAAAACTGCCTTGAATCACAAGATATTATAGAACAATTTAGTTTTAAAGCAAGATCTAAACTTAAATTAGTTTTTCCTGAAGCAGTTGGACCAGAAATAGTTATTAATTTTTTATTCAAAATCAACGATTTTTTCGATTTTATTTTTTTTTAAATATTTTAAAATAACTTCTTTAGAATTTTCTATAAATTCGTTTTTTACTATTAATGAATCTAAAACATCAAAATTATTAATTTGATGATTTAATGTAAAAAAACCATATCCAAGATATGTATTATCTTTAATTACAACAACACTCTTTTCATCAATATCTCTTCCCTTGTCTACTAATAACATGTTTACATGTTTGTAGCTTAGATCTTTAACCAATTGATCTATTTGTACATTATTATCAATATTTAAATCATTTAATGAGTATTTGTTTTTTAAATACTCAAGTCGATTGTTAGCAGTTTTTAATGACGAATAATATTCTAAATAATTTATAGTATCATCAAAATGACATATTCGTAAATATTTATGACCTTCTAAGTTTTCACATAACTCCAAACAAAATTTTCTAATTATTTTCTTTAAAAGTTTATTAAATTTCGGTTTATGTTTTTTAACTTCATTATTTTCCTTCAATAAAGCAATTAATTCACTTCCAGTTCTTTCAAAACTGATGTCACATATTTCTAATTGAATGTTTAGTGATTTTTTAGATTTTCCAGTTAAATGTTGATTTACTCTATTTTTTAAATTATTACTTTTCCCTATATATATTATTTTTCCATTTTGATCATGGAAATAATATATTCCAACTTCGTTAGGTAATTTATTTATTAATTTTTGCCATTTATTTTTAGGACTTGTTTTTGTGTTTATTATTAAACTGTTTACAATTACTTTTTCAGTATCTTTTAAAAGTAATAATTTAAACAACTCAACAGTTGCTAATGCATCTCCAGAAGCTCGATGTCTATTTGAAATAGGTATACCTACGCTTTTAACTAAATTCCCAAGTTTATAAGAATCTAAATCAGGAATTATTTTTTTTGACAGTTTAACAGTACATAATTGCGGGATATTAAATTGATAACCTAATCTATCAAATTCGATTTTTAACATTCGAAAATCAAATGACGAATTATGAGCAACCAAAACTGAGTTGTTCGTTATTTCTAATATTCTTTTTGCTATCTGATAAAATTTTGGAGCATTTACTAGCATTTTATCATTAATGCCTGTTAAGTGTTGAACAAATGGTTGAATAGGAATTTCTGGATTAATTAAACTTATAAATTGATCAACTATTTTTTCTCCATCAAATCTATAAATTGCAATTTCAGTAATACCTTCTTCATTATATTTACCACCAGTAGTCTCTACGTCTAATATTGAATACAATTTTTAAATTATTTAATTCTAGTTCCAAAAATAGTGCTACCTAACCTTATCATATTGCTATTGCATTTAATTGCTATTTTGTAATCCCCACTCATTCCCATTGAAAGTATATTCAAATTCAAGTTCGTTTTATGTTTATTGTAAAAATCATTTAGCTGATTAAATTCTCTTTCAATTATTGATAAGTCAGATGAAAAAGATGCCATCCCCATCATTCCTTTTAAATTTATGTTTTTCAAATCTTTCAATTTATTTAACTTGATTAGTTCATCAAATTCAGCATAAGTGAAACCGAATTTTGTATTGTCTTTGGAAATGTCAATTTGAACTAAAACATTAATTATTCTTCCGTTTTTAAAACCTTGCTTATTAATTTCAATTAATAATCTGTAGCTGTCTACACTATGTATTAAATAAACAAAAGGAGCAATCTGTTTTACTTTATTTCTCTGCAAATGACCGATCATATGCCAGTTTATATCTTTTTGAAGAGAATTATATTTTTCTACTAATTCTTGTACTTTATTTTCGCCAAAATCACGCTGACCATGGTTATAAGCTAGTTCTATAAGATTTTTAGACTTTGTTTTACTAACAGCAATCAATGAAACATTTTCTGGAATATTTTCAGAAATTTTAATTAAATTTTCAACTATTTCCATTGACCTTTTTAATTATTTCGATAGCTAATTCAAGAGCTTTATATCCATCTTTAAAGCTTACTTGAGGAGATGTCTTGTTAATTATAGATTTAGCAAAATCATTATGTTCTTCTATAATTGAATTAACAGATTTTGATTTAGGATTTGAATAATAAATTTGTTTTTTATCCCCTTTAGAGTTTTCAATAACCATAGCATAGTTATCTTTTTTTTCTTCAAAATCAGTAATCTTTACAATTTCACTCTTTTTATCTAAAAAATCAATAGAAATGTATGCGTTGTTTTGAAATAATCTAGTTTTACGCATATTTTTTAATGAAATTCTACTTGCAGTAAAATTAGCAACTGCACCATTTTCAAATTCGACTCTAGCATTTGTTATATCAGGAGAATCACTAATCACTGAAACACCATTGGCACTAACATTTTTTATATTTGAATTTATCACTTTAAGTACTATATCTATGTCATGAATCATAAGATCTAAAACAACAGAAACGTCATTTCCTCTAGGATTGAATTCTGCTAATCTATGACATTCAATAAACTTAGGTTCCTCTATCATGTGTAAAACAGATTTAATTGCTGGATTAAACCTTTCTACGTGTCCAACCTGACCAATAAGATTATGTTTTTCTGCAATTTTAACAAGTTCTGAAGCTTCTTCTAAAGTTGTTGTTATTGGTTTTTCTACAAAAACATGTTTCTTGTTTTCTAAACACATCTTAACCATTTCAAAATGTGAGGGTGTATTAGAACAAATAAATAAAGCATCACATTTAATAATTAGTTCAGAAACATTGTCGTACAAACTAAATTCTGAACTAAACTTAGTTTTTAAATCTTTGTTTTTATCAAAACATCCGATAACTTTAAAAGTTTTGGACTCTGACAACAATTTAAGATGAATCGAGCCCAAATGTCCAATTCCAATAACTCCTACGTTTATCATTTATTTTTTTTTCAAAAATACAATTCTTATTTATTAAATTTAAGTTTAATTTGATATGGAAGATTCATCAAAACATCAAGGACAAAGAAAAAGATTAGTAGATGTTTTAATTTCGAAAGGAATTGAATCTATTAGTGTAATAAAAGCTTTATTAAAAGTTCCAAGACATTTGTTTATAGATAAAGATTTTGAGAGTCATGCTTATTTAGACAAAGCTTTTCCAATAGATTCAAATCAAACTATTTCTCAGCCTTATACAGTAGCTTTTCAAACCTCTTTACTTGATTTATGTGAATCTGATAAAGTTTTAGAAATAGGGACTGGATCAGGATATCAAACTGCAGTTTTAATGGAAATTTCTAAAAATGTTTACACAATAGAAAGACAACATAAATTATATAGAAAAACCAAAAAATTATTGTCAAAACTGAATTATTATCCAAACAGGGTTGTATACGGAGATGGATATATAGGTCTTAAAGAAGAACAACCATTTGATAAAATACTAGTGACTGCTGGTGCCGGAGAAATTCCTAAAAAATTATTAATTCAACTTAAGATTGGAGGTAAAATGGTTATTCCAGTTGGAAAAGAAGTTCAGGAAATGATAGTGGTTAAAAGAATATCTAAATTAAGATTTGAAAGAGAAAAT
>JABJFE010000116.1 GCA_018662905.1 Flavobacteriaceae bacterium | reverse complement strand
ATTTACATTTAGATTTTTATTTTTAGAAATAACTGTTTTTAAATTTTTATGCTTGTTATCTGGATATCTATTAATTCCGTTCTCAAATGGAGATTCATTAGCATCTAAGTAAATTAAATTCTTATTAGCTCCCCCACTGTAATCATCTCTAGCAGATGAATACGAAGACATATTTTTTACATTGTTTCTTACAAGAGTGTCTATATTCATTTTAATTATTTAAATCTTTAAATCTTATTGATACTGCATTTTTATGAGCCTGTAACCCTTCTGCCTGAGCCATAGTCTCAACTGTTTTAGAAATATTCAATAAACCTGTTTTTGATATTTTCTGAAAAGTTATTGTCTTTTGAAAACTATCTAGATTAACACCACTGTACTGTTTAGCATTTCCATTTGTTGGCAGAGTGTGATTTGTTCCTGATGCGTAATCACCAGCGCTTTCAGGGGTGTAATTTCCAATAAATACAGATCCAGCACTTACAATGTTATCAATAAAAAAAGATTCATCTTGAACGTTAATTATATAATGTTCTGGTGCATATAGATTAATAAAATCAATTGCCTTGGTTTTATCTTCAAAAAAAATAAGTTTAGAATTTGAAATTGATTTATTTATAAAATTCTTTCTGTCTAAATTTTTAATCTGATCATAAATACATTTTTCGACATCATCAATTAAGGATTTTGAAAGACTTACAAATATGACTTGACTATCAGGTCCGTGTTCTGCCTGAGATAATAAATCTGAAGCTATATAATTTGGATTAGCATATTTATCTGCAACAACTAATAATTCACTTGGACCTGCGGGCATATCAATTGCAGTATTAAAATTAATCGATTTTAGTTTTGCATAAGTAACAAACTGGTTCCCTGGACCAAATATCTTATTTACTTTTGGAACAGTTTCTGTTCCTAAACTCATTGCAGCAATAGATTGGGCTCCACCAACGCTTATAACTGTATCAATTTTACAAAGCTTAGCGCAGTACAATATAGCAGGGTGAAGTTCACCATTTTTATCGGGCGGCGAACAAAGCACAATGTTTTTGCACTGAGCTATCATAGCAGGAATTGCTAGCATTAAAACGGAGGAAAACAAAGGGGCAGTTCCGCCTGGAATATATAAACCAACATTTTCAATAGCTCTTTTTTCTTGCCAACATAAAACACCTTTTGTAGTCTCAATTTTTTTAGATTTATAAATCTGATTTTCATGAAATTTATAAATATTGTCGAAAGCAATATTGATTGCATCTTTTAATTCTTTATCAATATTTTTCTCAGAATTATTGATTTTATCAGCATTAATTTTTAAATCAGTAAGCTTAACATTATCAAATTTATTAGTATAGTCAATTAAAGATTTATCTCCATAAAGCTCCACATTATTAAAAATACCATCTACAACATCTTTTACAGAGTCAATACTATACAAAGGTCTTTGTACAAGTGATGACCAAGATGTGATTTCGGGATTAAAAAATTTATTCATTATAAAACCATTTTTTCAATTGGACATACTAATATATCTTCAGCTCCAGCCTCTTTGATCTTATCAATAACCTCCCAGAAAGCATTCTCATTAATAACTGAATGCAGAGAGCTCCAGCCCTCTTTATTCAAAGGAAGAACAGTTGGACTCTTTAAAACAGGAAGTATCTCTGAAATAGCGTTTATTTTATCATTTGGAGCGTTTAAAAGAATATACTTAGACTCCTTGGCCTTTAGAACAGCTCTAATTCTAAACAAAAACTTGTCAAGTAAATATTTGTTAGATTCCAAAACTTTTTTGTTCCCAGCTAAAACTGCTTGTGATTCGTGAATAACAAACACCTCTTTTAAATTATTCTTATAAAGTGTACTTCCACTTGAAACTATATCACATATAGCATCTGACAAACCAATATTTGGAGCTATTTCAACTGAACCATTAATAACATGTATATCAGAGCTAATATTATTTTTTTTCAAAAATTTCTTTAGCGTATTTGGATAAGAAGTAGCAATTTTTAAGTTATTTAAATACGAAATCGAATTAAATTCTGCCTCTTTTGGAACTGCAATAGAAACTTTACACTTAGAAAACCCAAGATTTTCAATAACATCAATTTCAAAATCCTT
>JABJFE010000114.1 GCA_018662905.1 Flavobacteriaceae bacterium | reverse complement strand
TAAGAGCAGTGCAGGAGACAAACATGAGACTACTAGGGCAATGATTCAAATCGAAAGAGAAAAAAACAGTAAGAGAATAAAAGAAATAGAAAATTTAAAAAAACAGCTTATTATAATAAAATCAGTACAATCAGATAATTCAAAAGTATCACCTGGTTCGATAATTCTTACATCAACCAATAATTATTTTATTTCAATATCTTCAGAAATATTTAGCAACGATACTAGTAAATTTCACTGTGTTTCAATAAATACACCAATTGCAAAGGCATATTTAGGTAAGATGATTGGAGATATTGTTACCTTTAATAATATTGATAGCAAAATTGAAAAAATAATTTAATTCCCATAGCATGTTCTATTCTAAATCAAATTACTTTTTACTTTTTTTTTTAACATCATGCTTAGTATGGACTCAAAATGTTAAGGAAAAAATATTTTTCAAGAGTTCAAACCCTTACTCTTTTAGCGAAATCATTTCTAAATCCAATAATTCTGAACAAGATGTGTTTGGACATTTAACAGTTCCTTTAGACTCAATAAACCCTAATAAGAAATATCCATTAATAATTGGTGTGGCTGGAAGTGAGGGATGGAAAAATCATCACTATGATTATATTAAAATGTATCAAGATTTAGGTTATGCAACCTTTGAATTAAATAGTTTTCAAAGTCGAAATATTAAATCAACTGTAGGAAAGCAAAATCAAGTTACTGTAGCAGCCATGGTGTTTGATGCGTATAAAGCTCTGGAAACTCTCTCTAAGCACAAATCAATTAACAAAGACAAAGTTTCAATAACTGGATGGAGTTTAGGTGGAGGAGTAACCTTATTTTCTGCATGGAACCCAATAATTAAAACTCTTGGTGAATCAGTAAAATTTGCATCTCACTTAGCTTTTTATCCACCATGTTTTTTTGATTTTAAGGATTTGAGTTTTAGTGATTCTCCAATACACATTTTGATTGGGGAACTCGATGATTGGACACCAGCTAAGCCATGTGATAATTTTGTAAAAAAATTAGCTAAATCAAATGTTAATATTACAGTTTATGAAAATTCTCACCACGGGTTTGACAGAGAAGGAGAATTAGAATTCAATGAAAATGGGTACAGTTTTAAAGATTGTATGTTTGACGTTAATATTGAAGGTGATATCCTAATGAATTATCTAAACATTCCTATGACAAATCCTTTTTTACAAAAAATAGGATTTCTTTTCTGTGTAGAAAGAGGAGTAACTATTGGAGGAAATAAAACTGCAAGAAGTAAATCTTTCAAGTTTGCAAAAGAATTTATGGAAAAGACTCTTTAAAATTATCTGATAATGTTAAAGCTATGATTTATTTTAGTTTTATCATTAATAGTCGCTCCAACTGAACAATATTTTTCTAATGAAAGAGAAATATATCTATCCGCTTCACTCTCAGTTAAATCTTTAGAATAAATTATATATTTAATATCGATTGAAGTAAAATACCTTGGTGAATCATCAACTCTTACGCCATGGGTTTCAGCCAAAATATTTTGAAAATTTCTTTTTCTTTTTTTTATCATTGAAACAATTTCAACAGCAGCACAAGATGTTACAGCAGACAGTAATAGTTCCATTGGAGAAAGATGATTTTTTTTATCTGGATCACACATATCAATTAATAACTCATTCTTCGACTCGTTTTTTACTTTAAAAGTATTGTCATTGACATAATCCATTAAAACTTTCATATTAGAATATTTTTTTAATATTATATCAAAAATAATAGTTTTAAATTATTTATATTCATTTTAAAATATTATAATATGAAAAAATTGATTTTACTTACGCTTACATTAGGATTATTTATTTCTTGTGAAACAACTAATTCAAGTAACACTGAACCAAATATGGAATTTGGTGGATGGTCTGGTATAACTAATGATTCAAGTAAAGAATCCATGTTAACTAGAGAACTTATGGATAATTATACTACTAATAAATTTGAACAATCTGCCAACCTGATGGCTGATGACGGAAATTTTTATTTCAATTCAAATAAAGTATCAAAAGAAGAATGGGTTGGAGCTGCAGCTTTACATCATTCATTATTTGATACTATTTCTAATAGTAAAATTCAGCCTTCTAATGTAACAACAGCTACTTACGAAAATGGAAGTGTTTGGTCATTGGCATGGTTCTATTGGACTGCAACGGGAAAAATTACTGGAAATGAGATTCAAATTCCTGTTCATCATGCATTTAGATTTGAAAACGAGAAAATAGTTGAAGCGTATCACTTTTTTGATCCTACATTGATAGATGCTGAGGCATTAGCAGCTCAAAATTAAAATTTAC
>JABJFE010000064.1 GCA_018662905.1 Flavobacteriaceae bacterium | reverse complement strand
ACTAATTAAGACTGCTTTTTTTATTCTTTTAACTGCATTAATAATATTTTCATTAGATGCGGCATAAGAAATTCTAATATTATTTGGTGACCCAAATGCATCTCCTGTAACTGTTGCTACGTGTGCTTCTTCAAGTAGATATATTGCAAAATCAGAAGCATTATTTATTTTTTTTCCATTCATTTTTTTTCCAAAAAATGATGAAATATCAGGAAAAACATAGAATGCTCCTTTTGGTTCGTTTAATTTAAATCCTTTTAATTCTTTTAACAAATTAATTATTAATTCTCTTCTTGATTTGAACTCATCTACCATGTATTTAATTTCACTCACAGGAGCTTCCAGAGCAGCTATACAAGCACGTTGAGCTATACAGTTTGTACCACTTGTAATTTGACCTTGCATTTTAGTACACGCTTTTGCTATCCAGTTTGGAGCACCTATATATCCGATTCTCCATCCAGTCATAGCAAATGCTTTTGCTAATCCATTTACAGTAATTGTTCTGTTAAACATAGAGGGTATTTTTGCAAAACTAAAATGAGGAATACCATAATTTATATGCTCATAAATTTCATCAGAAAGTATATATATGTTAGGGTATTTTTCTAAAATTTTAGCCAGTGCTTTGTATTCTTCTTTTGTATATACAGATCCACTTGGATTGTTAGGAGAATTAATTATAATTAACTTAGTTCTTTCTGTAATAGCATTTTCTAACTGAGTGGGCGAAATTTTAAAATCATTTGAAATATCTGATCTTATTTCAATTGGATTACCCTCAGCTAGAGTAACAATTGCTGAGTAACTTACCCAATACGGCGCTACAAGTAAAACATCATCACCTGGATTTACTAATACTTGAACGGTATTGGCAATTGATTGTTTAGCACCAGTAGAAACAACAATTTGATCAGGGTTATAGTCTAATTCATTATCTCTTTTGAATTTTTTACAAATAGATTTTTTTAGATCAACATATCCATCTACTGGGGTGTATGAATTATAATTTTCTTCAATAGCTTTAATAGCAGCATTTTTAATAAAATCAGGTGTATTAAAGTCAGGCTCACCTAGGCTTAGGCCAATTATATCTATTCCATTTTCCTTTAATTCCCTTGCCTTTGCAGCCATTGCTAGTGTAGCAGAGACAGGTAAATTATTGATCCTTTTAGAGAGTTTATTTATCATTTAAATCAAGCATTTTGAGGTTTTACACCCATGGTTTTAAGAAATTTGAAGTGAGCTTTTATTGCATCAAAAAATGTATTAAACTCATTGTAAGGAAGATTGAAATCTTCAGAGGTTTTTTTAACAATTTTAGCAATTTTATCATAATGTATATGAGAAATATTTGGAAAAATATGATGCTCTACTTGAAAATTTAAACCTCCCGTAAACCAATTAACTAATTTACTTTTTGCAGCAAAATTAACAGTAGTATTGAGTTGGTGAATTGCCCAGCTATTTTTTATATTTCCATTTGAATCAGGTAATGGCATATCAGCCTCATCCATAATATGAGCTAATTGGAATACTAAACTTAATATTAGTCCTGCTGTGTAGTGCATTATTACAAATGATAATAAAACCTTCCACCAAACTACATTAAAAATTAAAATTGGGATAAAAATCCAGAATAAAAAATAAAGTATTTTAGATACTATAAGTTTTGTCCAATTTACAAATGGGTTCGGGAATTTACCATGTGATAATTTTTTTTTCATATATCTTTTCATTTGAAGAAAATCTGTGGTAATCGCCCAATTTATTGTCAATAATCCATAAAGAAAAACAGAATAAATGTGTTGGAATTTATGAAACCATCTCCATTCTGAATGCCTTGAGAATCTTATAATTCTTCCTGCTTCTAAATCTTCATCATGTCCGTGAATATTAGTGAATGTATGATGTAAAACATTATGTTGAACCTGCCAATTATACCTATTTCCAGCTAATAAATATATACTGCCTCCCATTAGTCTATTTATCCATTTTTTATTAGAAAATGAACCATGATTTCCATCATGCATTACATTCATTCCAATACCAGCTAAGCCTATACCCATAACAACTGAAAATAATATTTGAAGCCAGCTTGGAATTGTTATAAGAGAAATCAAAACATATGGAGTTAAAAGTAAACTAAACATAACTATTGTTTTTACCCAAAGTTTCCAATTACCATTTTTTGTAATTTTTTTTTCTTTAAAATAATTATTAACTCTTTTATTTAAAGTTTTAAAAAATTCTTTAGAATCATTTCTTGAAAATTTAATTGCATTTACATTATTAATCATAAATATTTATGTTTACAATAAAGATATTTATTTTGATAAAAATATTGATGTAATTTTGAATAATTTAAAAAAAGTTTTGAACATCATAAAATCTAATTTTCCTGACTTAACAGATTATCAAATTAAACAATTTAAAGATTTGACAATGCTGTATGAAAACTGGAATAATAAAATAAATGTTATTTCTAGAAAAGATATTTCAGAATTAAATACTAGACATGTTTTGCACTCATTAAGCATTGCCAAAGTAATCAATTTTTTACCTAATACTAAAATACTTGACGTAGGTACAGGAGGAGGATTCCCAGGAATTCCTTTAGCAATTATGTTTCCTGAAGTTTTATTTCATCTAACTGACTCAATTGGAAAAAAAATAAAAGTAGTTCGAGCGATCGCTAATGATCTTGGTCTTAAAAATGTTGTAGCTGAAAAGATTAGGTCAGAGAATGTTAATCAGCAATACGATTTTATTGTAAGTAGAGCTGTTACAAATATGTCAAATTTTGTTAAAATAGTTAATGGCAAAATTTCCTCAAAAAATAAAAACCAACTGAAAAATGGAATTTTATATTTAAAAGGAGGTGATTTATCTGATGAATTAAAGGATTTTAAACACGTAAAATCCTTTAAAATCAATAGCTATTTTAACGACACTTTTTTTGATACTAAAAAAATAGTTTATTTACCTATGCCATGTACGGATAAGGATATTCGTTAGGAGGATTAAAGTTTTCCTTAATTAATCTAGGAGAAACCCACCTTAGAAGGTTTAGTTTTGATCCAGCTTTATCATTTGTTCCTGATGCTCTTGATCCGCCAAACGGCTGTTGGCCTACAACAGCTCCTGATGGTTTGTCATTGATGTAGAAATTACCAGCACTATATCTTAAAGTTTTTAAAGCATAATCAATTGTATTTCTGTCATTAGAAATAAAAGCTCCTGTTAAAGCATACATTGATGTTTTGTCTACTAATGATAATGTTTCTTTCCAATCATTATCTTCGTAGATATAAATAGTTACAACAGGTCCAAATATTTCCTTTTCCATTGTTATGAAATTTGGATTAGATGTTAGGATTATTGTAGGTGAAATAAAATAACCCTTAGATTTATCATAATCTCCTCCAATAATAATTTCTGCGTCACTAGAATTTTTAGCTGTTTCAATGTACTTGACTATTTTGTCAAAAGAATTTTCGTGAATTACTGCAGTCATAAAATGCTCAAAATCTCTAGGAGAACCCATAGTGATAGTACTAATTTGATTTTCTAAACTTTGAATAATTTCTTTAGATTTTGATTTAGGTATATAAACTCTCGATGCAGCTGAACATTTTTGCCCTTGATATTCAAATCCACCTCTAACTATCGCTGTTGAAACTATTTTTGAATCAGCTGTTGGATGTGAGAAAATAAAATCTTTACCACCAGTTTCTCCAACAATTCTAGGATAGTCTCTATAAATGTTAATATTGGATCCCACTTTTGACCAAAGAGATTTAAATACATCTGTTGACCCTGTAAAATGAATACCAGAAAGATTTGGGTTTTTTAATGCAACATCAGTAATCATTACTGGATCGCCAGTAACAAGATTTATAACTCCTTTTGGAAGACCTGCCTCTTTAAAAACATCCATAATTATTTTGGCACTGTAAACTTGATGGTCGCTAGGTTTCCATAAAACAACATTACCCATAAGAGCAGCACTAGCACATAAATTTCCCCCAATAGCTGTAAAGTTAAATGGTGTGATAGCATAAACAAACCCCTCTAATGGTCTATATTCTAGTCTATTTGAAACTTCCCCAACTGTTATAGGCTGTTCTTGATAAATATCGTTCATATAAACTATATTAAGCTTTAGAAAATCTACAAGTTCACAAGCAGCATCAATTTCTGCCTGAAAAATAGTTTTTGATTGACCGATCATAGTTGCAGCATTTATTTTTGATCTATATGGTCCAGCTATTAGTTCTGCAGCTTTTAAAAATATTGAAGCTCTTTCTTGCCATGATGTTTCTGTCCATTGGGTTTTAACACTTAACGAATTATTTATTGCATCATGCACATGTTGTTCGTTGCAAACTGAAAAATTTCCGACTATCTTTTTATGATCATGAGGAGGACTAATATTTTTTCTTTCTTCAGTATATATTTCGTCTTCACCAATGTAAAGTGGAATTTTTATATTTTGATTATACATTGAATCGTAAGTATTTTTAACTTCAATTCTTTCTTCAGAATTTCTTAAATAATCTTTAATATCTTCATTTTTTAATTGTGGTACCTTGAACATGAATTTTTTAATTTATTAGTTATTTTTTAATTGAGTGCTTGTGGAGAATTTAATTTAAAAGTTGGAATATATGCTCTAAATTTTTTACCTGTATTTATGTCTATCATATTATAAAATCCTCTCATAGCACCTACAGTGGATTTAATTAAACAACCTGATGAATATTCATGAGAATCTCCAGGCTTAATAATTGGTTTCTCACCAATTACACCTTCTCCATCTATTATTATATCAGTATTTAAAGAATCAAAAATCCTCCAATGTCTTGATTTAAGTTGGACTGAATTTTTACTTTGATTTGATATAGAAATTGTATAACTAAAAGAATAGTTCAAAATATAGTTTTTGAAATAAGAGCCATCAAAAAAAACTTTGACAGAAATTTTAATTCCTCTAGTAACGTGATTAATCATTGTAGCTAAGTTATATATTTAAAACAAGAATTTGAATAGTTCATTTAATTTTTAATATTAATACTAGACCTCTCACTAATTGAAATCAGTTTATAATATTTTTCAGTTAATTTTTTATGATAAACTAGTGCGGTATATTTGTTTTCAGTTTCCCAAAAATCTCCTGAATAAAACTTTAATTCTTCATTTTGACTAATAAAACAATAAGTATAGTTATAAAACCCTTGCTTGAACTTGAATTCACCAAAAAATCTATCATTTATAGGCTCTAATTCGTACTTTTTTGACAAAGTAAAATCATTAAATTCACCTATAATAAATACTCTGTCTTGTTTATTTAACATATTAGGCTTAAAACTAAATTTAACATTAGAATAATCGTTTTCAATCTTAGGATTATCAAATTTATTATTTATAACAAACGATCCATTAATGTCAGGATTGTATTGGTAAATACTACTAATTCTGTCAACGTCTGTTCTTAAAAAAGTTTCATAAATATCATTAAGTTCAGTTTTATAAACATTAATATTTGTGGAATTTATTCTGGAATTATCAAAATTTAAATATTCATTTCCTGCTTGAAATAAAATATCCTTAAAAACAAGGGTATTGTTCAAGAAATAATCAGGGTTTTGAATTACTTTAAAATTATTCCAGTTATTATTTTTGATAAGTACTAGTTTTAAATCTGATGAATTACCGTTAAACTCGTTACAGTTATCGCAGTCAATAGAGATATCAATGCTATGATGACTTTCGATTTTGTCTAAATCACTTGATCTTTTTATTTTAATGTTTGTTGAAACCAATTGGTTTATAACAGAGAATTTTTTTTCAAATAGAAAATCTCCATTGTTATCATGTATGCTGATTGAGTAATTCCCAGAAATCTTCAATTTAACATCTTGGTTTGGAATTGAAATTTGATAGTTGGTGTAGTCAACTAATGTATTATAAGAATTTTCAAAAAATTCAATCAGATTATCATCATAACCTTCAATATATTCAGATTTCAAAATTTTTGAGAGCTTCCATTTGTAATCAAAATGGTTTATTTTATAATAATAACTTGATTTTTTTATGTTTAAATCATCAAATGAAAAATATATTTTTTCGTTCAGATTGTAGACTGGGTAATTATATTTTGAACCCTGAATAATAACACTGTATATGTTTTCAGGTATTTTTTTAGTTTGACTAAAGTTTTTAGTAAACGATAGTGAAAAAAGCAAAACACTAATTAAAATTTTATTCATTTTAAAAAAAATAAAGTTATGTTTTTTTATATACTTCACTTATTTGTTATATATTATTTAGAATGAATATAAATAAAAAACATTATCCTAAATCAGCTTTTAAAAATAGCTTTTAATTGATAAATTTGCGCTCTATTTTACAGCAAATAATTATGTCAAATGACATCCAAATTAAGAATGGTTTAACCATCAATTTAAAAGGAGCTCCTGAAAACATCGTAAAAAAAGCTTCGTTTCCTAAATCTGTTTCAATTAATCCGTTAAATTTTCACCTTATAACCCCTAAAATGGTAGTTAAAGTTGGTGATAAAGTTAAAATGGGTGATGTTGTTTTTTATTCAAAAAAGAATCCTGAAATTAAATTTTGTTCACCTGTTTCTGGAACTATTAACGATATAGTTAGAGGTGCTAAAAGAAAGATTTTAGAAATTCTTATTGATAGCGATGACAATCAAAATATCAAAAAACATAAAATATCAAAAACAGATTCTTGTTCAAGAAATGATATATTAGAACTTTTGTTAGATTCAGGTTGTTGGCCATTTATTAAGCAAAGACCTTATGATATTATAGCAAACCCAAATGACACACCTAAATCTATTTTCATTTCGGCTGTTAGTTCTGCACCTATTGCAGCAGACATTGAAATTATTTTAAATGATCAAAAAGAAGAATTTAAAGAAGGTTTAAATGTTTTAAATAAATTAACAGATGGAGATTTAAATGTTTGTATTGAAAAAAATCATAATTCATTTATTCAAGAAATTGAAAATATTTCCATTCATAATGTTTCAGGATTACATCCTGCTGGAAATGTTGGTGTACAAATACATCATATTGATCCCGTCAATAGTGGTGAAAAAGTTTGGATATTGGGAGCTGAAGATGTAGCAATAATTGGTAAATTATTTTTAACTGGAATTTACGAACCAACAAGAACAATAGCTGTTTCTGGCCCCCCAGTAAAATATCCTCAATATTATAAAACAATTGTTGGTTCTAAACTATCTAATATTATAATTGACGCTGGTATTAGTTCTGAAGATAATTTAAGGTTTATTAATGGAGACGTTTTGACAGGATACTCTGTAGATAAAGATAGTTATCTAGGATTTTATAATAATACTCTATCTGTTTTAAGAGAAGGTAACCATTACAGAATGTTTGGATGGATTCCTTTTGTAAATAATAAAGTTCCGAGTATTTATAAAACCTCTTTTTCTTGGTTATTTCCAAATAAAAAATATGACTTAGATACCAATTTAAATGGTGAGGAAAGGGCTTTTGTGGTTACTGGTGAAATGGAAAATGTTTTCCCAATGGATATTTTTCCAATGCAATTATTGAAAGAATGTATGTCAGGCAACATAGAAAAAATGGAAAACCTAGGAATTTATGAAGTTGCTCCAGAAGATTTTGCATTAATTGATTATTCTTCTTCCTCTAAAATTGAAGCTCAAAAAATAATAAGAGAGGGATTAGATTTAATGGTTTTAGAAGTTGGATAAAAAAATAGTTATAAATGAATATTAGAAAAATTTTAGATACTGTCAAAAAACCTTTCTCTAAAGGTGAAAAATTTGAAAAGTATGCACCCGCTGTAAATGCTTTTGATACTTTTTTATTTGTTCCTAATCACACTACAAAACACGGAGCGCATATTAGAGATGCTGTTGATTTAAAAAGAACAATGATTACAGTTATTATAGCTCTTTTACCTGCTTTATTATATGGAATTTATAATACAGGATTTCAGTATTACTCTCAACTAGGTTCTGCATTTACAACACTAGATGCAATTATACATGGATCTCTTAAAATAGTTCCTATGATTGCTGTTTCTTACATTGTTGGACTTGCGATTGAATTTGCATTCGCAATATTTAGAGGACATGAGGTTAATGAGGGCTATTTGGTAACAGGTCTTTTAATACCTATGATTATGCCAGTCGATATCCCTTTGTGGATGGTTGGACTTTCTGTTGCATTTGCTGTTTTAATCGGAAAAGAAGCATTTGGTGGTACAGGTATGAATATTTTAAACCCTGCTCTTACAGCTAGAGCTTTTGCTTTTTTTGCATATCCTACTTATATGTCAGGAAATAAAGTATGGGTTTCTGAAGCTTCAAATGTTGATGGTGTTTCTGGTGAAACTATATTAGGTATGTTAGCCTCTGGTGAAAGTACAATTCCATACGACGTTTCTCAAATGTTTTACGGTGCTATTCCTGGGTCAATTGCCGAGACTTCTACTCTTATGGTTTTAATAGGCGCATTTATTTTAATTTTTACTGGAGTTGGAAGTTGGAGGATAATGTTAGGAAGTGTTATTGGTGCTGCTGTGACCGGACTATTATTCAATTTGTGGGGAGCTAATGAATTAATGAATTTTAGCTGGTTCAATCATTTAATAGTTGGTGGGTTTGCTTTTGGTGTGGTATTTATGGCTACTGATCCTGTTTCTGCGGCTCAAACAACGAAAGGTAAATGGATATATGGTGTTCTGGTAGGGTTATTTTGTATTTTAATACGAGTTTTTAATCCAGCTTATCCTGAAGGAGTTATGTTAGCAATTTTACTTATGAATGTATTTGCTCCAACAATTGATCACTATGTTATTGAATCTAACATCAAAAAAAGATTAAACAGAAAATTAAAATCTAATTTAAACGTAGCTTAATATGAACAGAGACTCAAACGTTTACACTTTTACATTTGCTACTTTAATGGTTTTTGTTGTAGCATCAGTATTAGCATACACTTCTTTTTCTTTAAAAGATTTGCAAAATGAAAATGTAAGAAAAGAAAAAATGCAAAATATTCTTTCAACTGTTGGAATTCAAACAGATAGGGAAGGAGCTGAAAAACTATTTAATCAATATATTAAAGAGCAGTTAGCTGTTCAAAGTGATGGTTCAATAGATAGTTCAGTAAATGTTTTTAAAGATGTTAAACTTGCTCTAGAATTAAAAAAATCGCCTGATTCACAAGATTTTCCATTATATGTAGCCGAAATTGATTCTGAGAAATTTTACATAATTCCAATTAGAGGTAATGGTCTTTGGAATGCGATTTTTGGATATATTTCTTTAAAAGAAGATTTAAACACTATTAAAGGAGTAGTTTTTGATCATGTTGGAGAAACTGCAGGACTAGGTGCTGAAATCACTCAAGACTGGTTTATAGAAAGATTTATTGATGAAAAACTATTTGATGCTAACAGTAACCTTATGGGGATAACTGTTTCAAAAACTAATAATGATCCTTCAAACCTTGATAAAACTGACCATGAAGTTGATGCAATTTCTGGAGCTACAATCACAGGCGACGGGGTTACTGATATGATAAAGGAAAGAATAACACATTATGTACCTTATTTTGAGTTTATAAAATCAACTAATAGTATTGCTGTAGTGTCAAATAATAACTTAAATCTTAACTAATATGTCTAAAAATAAAGTTTTACTAACTGATCCTTTAGATGATAATAATCCAATTACTGTACAAGTTCTTGGAATATGTTCCGCTCTTGCAATTACAGTTCAACTTAAAGCAGCTATTGTAATGAGTTTGTCAGTGATTGCAGTAATGGCAGCTAGTAATGTCACTATTTCAATTTTAAGAGATTTAATTCCAAATAGAATAAGAATAATAGTTCAACTCGTAGTAGTAGCTTCTATGGTTGTATTGGTTGATCAAGTTTTAAGGGCCTATGCATATGATGTTAGTAAAGAATT
>JABJFE010000113.1 GCA_018662905.1 Flavobacteriaceae bacterium | reverse complement strand
TGGAAAACAATTATTTTAATTCTGTCCCAAATAATAAACCACCATATACTATTGTGATTCCACCACCAAACGTTACTGGTATTCTGCATATGGGTCATATGTTGAATAACACTATTCAAGATATTTTAATTAGAAAAGCTAGATTGCAAGGATTTAATGCCTGTTGGATACCTGGAACTGATCATGCTTCAATTGCTACTGAAGCAAAAGTTGTAAACAAGCTGAAGTCGCAAGGAATTAATAAGTCTGATTTGTCTAGAAATGAATTCTTAAAACATGCTTGGAATTGGACAGATGAGCACGGTGGATTAATTTTAGAACAGTTAAAAATATTAGGATGCTCTTGTGATTGGAGTAGAACAAAATTCACTTTAGATGATGACATGTCCGAGTCTGTTATTAAAGTCTTTGTTGAGTTATATAATAAAGGTTTAATATATAAAGGATACCGGATGGTTAATTGGGATCCTGAAGCTTTGACAACTTTATCAAACGAAGAGGTAATTCATGAGGAAGTAAATAGTAAATTATATTATATAAATTATAAAATAGTGGGTGCTAATGATTCAATTAGCGTAGCTACTACTAGACCAGAAACAATTTTTGGTGATACAGCTATTGCTATCAATCCAAATGACGAAAGGTATACTCATTTGAAAGGAAAGAAAGTCATAATTCCTATTGTTAATAAGGAAATTCCAATCATTTTTGATGATTATGTTGAAATGGATTTTGGAACTGGATGTCTAAAAGTTACCCCAGCTCATAGTGAAAACGATAAAGTAATTGGTGATAAACATAAACTAGAAGTTATTGATGTGTTTAATGATGATGCTACACTAAACAATCATGGATTGCATTACAATGGCTTAGACAGGTTTATTGTCAGATCTAAAATCTCGAAAGAATTAGACGAAGTTGGAGCTTTAGTTAAAACAAAAAATCATAATAATAAAGTTGGAAAATCCGAAAGGACAAAATGCATAATAGAGCCAAAACTCTCTGAACAATGGTTCTTAAAAATGGAGAAAATTTCAAAACCAGCTTTGAAAGTTGTAATGGAAGACGAAGTAAAACTTTTTCCAAAAAAATTCAAAAACACCTATAAAAACTGGATGGAAAATGTTAGAGATTGGAATATATCAAGACAGCTTTGGTGGGGACATCAAATTCCAGTTTACTACTTTGGAGATAACAATTCAGATTATGTAGTTGCTGAAAGTAAAGATCTGGCTCTTAATGAAGCAATCAAAAAAACTAAAAATTCAAATTTAACCTTGGACGATTTAGTTCAAGAAGAAGATGTTCTTGATACTTGGTTTTCATCTTGGATTTGGCCAATTTCTGTTTTGGATGGAATTAGAAATCCTGAAAATTCTGATTTCAAATATTATTATCCTACTAATGATTTAGTTACTGGTCCGGACATTTTATTTTTTTGGGTAGCACGTATGATTGTTTCTGGTTTGGAATTTAAAAACATAAAACCTTTTAATTCAGTTTATTTCACAGGCTTAGTTAGAGATAAGCAAGGTAGAAAAATGTCTAAACAGTTAGGTAATTCACCTGATGCTGTCAATTTAATTAAAGATTTTGGTGCTGATAGCGTAAGGGTAGGATTATTATTAAGTGCTCCTGCTGGAAATGACTTATTGTTTGATGAATCTTTATGCCAACAAGGAAAGAACTTTTCTAACAAAGTTTGGAATTCATTTAGATTAATTAGCTCTTGGACTATATCAGACAAACTTAATCAAAGTGAACATTCTAAAGTTGGTATCGAATGGTTTAACGAAAAATTCAATTTAAAATTAATAGAAATTGAAGATCATTTCGATAAGTATAGAATTTCGGATGCTTTAATGACTATTTATAAATTAGTTTGGGATGACCTATGTTCATGGTATTTGGAAATAGTAAAGCCAGGTTTTGAACAACCAATTGATAGAATTACATATAATCAAACAATTAGTTTTTTTAAAAAATGTATAACTATAATGCATCCATTTATGCCTTTTATTACAGAGGAAATTTGGTCAAATATAAAATCTGATGTTGAATCACCTTTAATAGTTTCTGATTGGCCAAAATCTAAAAAAGTTAATGAGTCTATAATTGATGAATTCGAAAACTTAACGGACTTAATAAGTGGAATTAGAAAATACAGAAAAGAAAAAAGTATTTCCTTTAAAAACAATTTGATTCTTTTTTCTAAATTATCATTTGATGATAAAGAAAAAGCTGTTTTGTTAAAATTAGCGAATACTGAAATAATAAATGATTTTTCTAAAAAACTAGACAATTCTAGTTCTTTTATTGTTGGAAGTAATGAATTCCATTTTAATAATAGCTCAGATGATAAAGAAGATTTTTCAAAAATCGAACAAGATTTAGACTATAACTTAGGTTTTTTAAAATCAATTCAAGCCAAACTTAATAATAAAAGATTTACTGATAATGCCCCGAAAAATGTTTTAGATAACGAACTAAAAAAACAAAAAGACACCCTAAGTAAAATAGATATTTTAAAAAATAAATTAAAAAACAATTAAATTATTTTTCTGCTATAGTATCTTCACCACCTTTAACAACTTGATTTAATTCCACTTTGATTTTGGAATCTAGTGGTAAAAAAAGATCCACTCTAGATCCAAACTTAATAAAACCGGCATCTTTCCCTTGAACAACATCATTACCAACTTTGGCGTAGTTTACAATTCTTCTAGCGACAGCTCCAGCGATTTGACGATATAAAATTTCTCCAAAAACTTTAGTATTAATTACAATAGTTGTGCGTTCATTCTTTTCAGATGACTTTGGGTGCCAAGCAACTAAATATTTTCCAGGATGATATTTGCTAAATTTAATTGATCCACTTGCTGCATACCTAGTTACGTGAACATTTAGAGGAGACATGAATATTGAAATTTGTATTCTTTCGTCTTTGAAATATTCCTTTTCATGAACTTTTTCTATAGCTACTACTTTTCCATCTACGGGTGAAATAATTAATTCATCATTAAGCTCTGTTTTTCTTTTAGGATTTCTAAAAAATTGAAGTATTAATATTAATACTATAATTGTAATTAGTCCTATAGACTTTGAAATCAACTCACTATCAATATAAGTTGCTGATAATAAATTTATTAAAGCAATAATAATAAATGAAATTGTAATAATTGTATAACCTTCTTTATGAAACATTTTTAAATATAATTAGTGATAAATAAATAAATGGTGCAGCAAATATAATACTATCCATTCTATCGTATAGTCCTCCGTGTCCAGGTAGCCATTTTCCACTATCTTTAACGCCAGCTTCTCTCTTAAATTGTGATTGAACAAGATCTCCAAGAGTTCCAAGACAACTTGTCAATACACCTAATATTATCCATTCTAAGAGTTCAAGTTCAAGACTTAAATATTTGAAAAAAAATAAAGAAAGGATAACTGAAAATATTAGTCCGCCTAAAAACCCTTCAATACTTTTTTTAGGTGAAACGGATTTGAAAAGCGGTCTTTTCCCAAAGGTCACTCCAAAAACATATGCTGCTGAATCTGAAGTCCAAATCAAAGCCAAAAAGCAAAATACAATATATGGATTATAAAAACCTGTAATATTTGGTAAAGAGCAAAAAAGAACAAGGGATCCAACAAGATATACATGACCGATAAACCTATTCTTTAGAATTGAGAAAGAGAATAATTTGTTTTTGATAAGTGAAAATCCTAAAATAATATTTGTAAAAACAATTGTTATTAAAAATATCATTTCAAATATTTGATTTTTAGATAAAAGAAATAGTGAAATATATAACGGAAATGTCATATATAATATAAAATTTGATTTACCAGTATCTCTTGAAAAGAATTTATGATTATAATTCGAAATTAATTTTATGAATTCAAATATTAAAATCAAACTACAAATAAACCCTATTAGATAAAACATGAATTCATTATAAAATAAAGGAACTAATAAAACTAATGCATAAGCAGTAGCAGTAATCGATCTTGTATAAAATTCTTTCATTTTTATAAGTCTTCTAGAAGAAGCAAATAAAGGTTTTTAGCTGAGCTTCCGTATGTTAGAAAATTAGTATTTTCTTTTTCATCACTATTAAAATTCTTAATGGTAGTTATATTAGTTGGCAGGTCTTTTGGATATTTACTTTTGATGCCATTTAATCCTAAACTTAGTGTTTCTGTAAATTGACTTGTTTTTGCAAATACAATAAAGTTTTGTGGTAGATCATTGACCTTATGAGATTTAATTTGTTCTGCACAAATTAATAAGCTACCATCAATTGCAACAAGAAATTCACATGTTGTTAAGAAAAATTTCGAATTCAAATTCGTTTTAGAGACTATTAGTTCAGATTTGTTTGAAAATAATTCTAATAAAGAATTGTCATAACATAATATTTCTACATCATTCCAGCTATTTTCTTCCAAAATTTTTTTAAAAAAATCATCACATTCAGCTTTGTTTTCACAATACAAAAATTTACCTCCGTTCTTAGTAAAACTGTAAGTAAACCGTTCTTCAATAGGATCTTCCTTTACCGGCATATACTTGCCGTTTTCAAACTCTGCTTTAGATGACTCAGAGGGTTTATTAAAAAAGGATTTTAAAAATTTTTTCAAAAAGATTTTTTAGCTGATTGTAAAGATAAAAAAACTTGTTGTTAGAACACGAAATGTTAATAATTATAGATAATTATTTTTTTGTTAATTTTTTTAAATCAAAAGGTCTTTCCCCATAAATCCTAATTAGATCTTCTTTGAAAATCACTTCTTTGTCAAGTAAAAAATCTGCAAGTTCAATTAATTTTTTCTTATGTTTTTTTAGCAATTTAATTGCTCTTTCGTATTGAGTTTCTATAATATTGGAAATTTCTTTATCAATAATCTGGGCTGTAACGTCACTGTAAGGTTTTGTGAAACCATAATCGTTTTGACCGCTAGAATCATAATATGTTAGATTTCCAATCTTATCATTTAAACCATAAACAGTTACCATAGATCTAGCTTGTTTTGTTACTTTTTCAAGATCGCTTAATGCTCCAGTAGAAATATTATTAAACATTACTTTTTCTGCCGCACGACCACCTAATGCCGCACACATTTCATCTAAAATTTGTTCTGGTTTGACGATTTGTCTTTCCTCGGGTAAATACCAAGCAGCTCCAAGTGATTGTCCTCTTGGAACTATAGTTACTTTTACAAGCGGAGCAGCGTGTTCTAAAAACCAACTAACAGTGGCATGTCCTGCTTCGTGGAATGCAATAGTTTTCTTTTCTGATTCAGTTATAATTTTATTCTTTTTCTCAAGTCCACCAACAATTCTATCTACTGCGTCTAAAAAATCTTGCTTATTAACTGATTTTTTAGACTTTCTTGCTGCTATTAAAGCAGCTTCATTACAAACATTAGCAATGTCTGCTCCAGAAAATCCTGGTGTTTGTTTTGCTAAGAAATCAGTATCTAATGTTTTGATTGTTTTAATAGGTTTAAGATGTACAGCAAATATTTCTTTTCTTTCTCTAACATCTGGAAGATCAACATAAATTTGTCTATCAAATCTACCTGCTCTCATTAAAGCTTTGTCCAAAACATCCGCACGATTTGTAGCGGCGATTACTATAACGTTTGTATTGGTTCCAAAACCATCCATTTCTGTTAAAAGTTGATTTAAAGTATTTTCTCTTTCATCATTTCCACCATTCATATTACTTTTTCCTCTTGCTCTACCAATAGCATCAATTTCATCAATAAATATAATTGCAGGAGATTTTTCTTTTGCTTGTTTGAAAAGATCTCTAACTCTAGATGCTCCAACTCCAACAAACATTTCAACAAAATCTGATCCTGAAAGCGAGAAAAAAGGAACTTTAGCTTCACCAGCAACAGCTTTAGCTAGAAGAGTTTTTCCAGTTCCGGGTAGGCCAACTAGTAAAGCTCCTTTAGGTATTTTTCCTCCTAGTTTTGTGTACTTAGTTGGGTTTTTTAAGAAATCAACTATTTCTTGAACCTCTTCTTTAGCACCTTCTAATCCAGCTACGTCTTTAAATGTTATTTTAATATCACTTTTTTGATCAAATAATTTAGCTTTTGATTTACCAATATTAAAAATTTGAGAGCCAGCACCCCCGCCGCCGCCTGACATTCTTTTCATAAAAAATATCCATAATCCAACTAAAATTAAGAGCGGTAAAAATCCAATGAGAACATCAAACCATTTATTTTCTATAGTTTTAAAATTGTAACTGAACTGAATACCTTTTTGCTCGGCAAGTTCAAGTTTGTTTTGAAAAAGCTCTAAATTTCCAATTTCAAAAATATAATGAGGACCGTTTATGTTTTTTTGTCCCAAAAAATTTACTGAATTTGCATTTTTATGATCAGGACTGTTTAATGCATCTCTTTGTAAAGTCACTTGTGCTAAATTTTTATTTACTACAGTAACTTCCTTTATTTCACCTTTGTTTAAAAACCTCTCAAAACTTGAAATATTAATGTTTTTTGATGCGGTTGTAGTGCTATCTCCACCAACAAAATAGGTGCTTGCAAAAAATAAAATTATTAAACCGTAAATCCAGTACGAACTTAGCTTAGGCTTTTTATTTGGTTGTTTTGTATTTTTCATTTTAATATTTAGTTTCGATTAAGGTAGATTTAGCATCTTCCCATAATTCTTCAATGTTATAATATTCTCTTGTTTCTTTATTGAAAACGTGCACTACTACATCTACATAGTCAATCAATACCCATTTACAGTTTTCCAATCCTTCAATATGCCAAGGCTTTTCAGAAAGCTCCTTACTAACACATTTTTTTATTGAATTAGTAATGGCATTGACTTGTGTTGAAGAATTACCTGTGCAAATTATAAAATATTTGCAGGCAACATTTTCAATTGTTCTTAAATCAAGAATGTTAATTTCTTCACCTTTAACATTTTCGATCCCTTCAATTACGTTCGATATTAAATTATCTGTATTCAAATTTGTATTTATTAGATGTAAATTTAGGATATTTAATTCTACTATTTTAGTTTTAATAAATATATAAACCTCAAATGAATATAATCAAACTTAGTGCCATTGACTCTACAAATGATTATTTAAAAATTAATTTTTCAGAACCTTCTAATAATGATATTCAGATAGCTTATACTTTTAATCAAACTAAGGGAAGAGGGCAACGAGGAAATTCTTGGTTTAGTGAACCTGATAAAAACTTAGCTTTCTCAGTAGCGTTTTTTTCTAATAAATTTAAAATCAAGAATCAGTTTATGGTAAACATAATTTTTTCTTTATTCATTTTTAATACTCTTAAATCATTACAAATACCTGACATAAAAATTAAATGGCCCAACGACATAATGTCAGGAAATAAAAAAATTTGTGGGATTTTAAATGAATTAAAAGTAAAAGGAACAAATATTGAAAAAATGGTAATTGGTTTTGGATTAAATATTAATCAAGAAAATTTTAAAAATCTACCAAATGCTTCATCATTAAAATTAATTAAAGGAATTAATTATGATTTAAATTCATTGGTTTTATTGTTTATTGAGAATTTAAAAAAATACAATTATTTAGATTGTTTAACTAATCTTAAATCTGAAAACCATTTTGAAAATTTCTTTAACTCATATCAAAAAAATCTTTTTGGAAGAGATAAATTTTATAAATTTAAAGAACCAAATAATGTTTTTTTTAATGGAAAAATATTATCAGTTAATAAGCAGGGTGTTATAAAAATAAAAAAAGATGATGATAGTTTTGGATATTATAATTTTCATGAAATTAAAATGATTTATTAATTAATGGAATCATTTGTAGAATGGGGGTATTTAGGTTTGTTTTTATCTAGTTTTTTAGGCGCTACTATTATTCCCTTAAGTTCTGAAATAGTATTAAGCCTACTAATAGCACAAGGATTTGATATTAAATTAAGTATCATTATTGCCTCTGTTGGAAATTGGTTAGGAGGTTTAAGTAGTTATTATTTAGGAAGTTTAGGAAAGTGGGACTTTGTTGAAAAGTATTTTCGAATTAAAAAAGATAAAATCACTGGTTTTAAAATTAAAATTGATAAATGGGGAAGTGTCTATGCTTTTTTATGTTGCTTGCCTTTTGTGGGTGATCCTATAGCTGTTAGTTTAGGTTTTTTTAAAGTAAACGTTTTAAAAGTTTCTATTTGGATGTTTATTGGAAAATTAGTTAAGTACATTATTTGGGCCGTAATTACAGTTTGGGGAATTTCAATTTTTTAATTCTTCATACCTTCCAGGAGCCAAAACACCAGATAGAAAATCAAATACAAATCGTGGAACTATTTTAATTAAAAACACTACAATTTTCCAAGTTTTGGTAGGTACCACAACTTTTTTTCCTTTCAACATTCCTTCAACACCTTCCTCTGCAACTCTGGATGCAGATTTTTTTAAAAATTCAGGAACACTATCCATCTCATTTTGAACACCACTTGCAGTATGAAAATTAGTAACAGTATATCCTGGGCATAATGCAGTAGATGTAATACCCTTGGAGTTGTAATTAATATTTAGAGCATCATTAAACCTATTCATAAAAGTTTTAATTGGACCATACATAACCTGAATTGCTGCTGGAGGTGCAAATGCAGCCACAGATGAAACTATCATTATTTTTCCATGATTATTTTTGATCATTTTACGCACAAAAAGTTTGGTCAAAGAAATAACGGAAGTCCCTAAAACTCTTATGCAATTTTCTTCGTCTTCAACTGAGTTTTTTTCAAAAGCATCAGGAAGTGCGTATCCAGCATTGTTAACTAAAATATCAACTTTATAATTTTTAGATTCGCAAAAATTGAAAATATTTTGTGGACCTTGTTGGTCTACTAAGTCACAAGGAAAATAATCAGTTTCAATATTATATTGGGAGCTGATTTTTTCAGATATTGACTTTAATTTATTTTTAGATCTGGAAGTCAAAAGTATATTAAACCCTCTTTTAGCTAGAGAGTGACAAATTTCTAATCCAATTCCTGAACTTGCTCCAGTAACTAAGGCAAATTTCTTCATTAAACTAATTTTGAAGTATTGTTTGATAAATCATTTATAAAGGACTGTAATGGACTTTTTACCATCATTTGAATCATTGGATTTAAATCTCCATTAAACTCAAGTTCAAAACTACAGTTGTTGTTGTCTATTTTTTTGATTTTAGCAGTCAATGAAAATATAATTTTAGATTCACTAGAATTTAGTACTATTGAAGATGGTGAATTTTTTTCTCCAATTATCAATTTAATAGCTGGCATTCCTTTTAAAGAAAAAATTAAAGTTTCATTATCAACAATTTCAAATTTTGAAATGTTTTCTGGCATTATTTTTTGAAAATTTTCTATTATAATTAATTTTTCAAATAATTGATTGTCAGATATATTAATATTATTTACTGTGCTATTTAATTTCATAATTAATCTTTTTCAGGATTCCATTCGCTTGGATTTTTTTTCCATTCTTTAAGAGTTTTAAACTCACTATCACTTATATAATTAATGTCTAATGCTTGTTCCAAAAGAAAATCATATGAGCTCAAAGTATAAAGTTCAACATTTTTACTTTTAAAGTTACTGTATGAAACATCAAAGCCATAAGTAAAAATACTTATCATACCTTTTACTATTAATTCTTCTTCTCTTAAAGCATCCACTGCCATAAGGCTACTATTTCCAGTGCTAATTAAGTCTTCAATTACAATAACTTTTTGGGATTTTGAGTATTGTCCTTCAATTTGATTTTTTCTTCCGTGTTTTTTAGAGTTAGGTCTTACATAGATAAATGGAAGATTCATCATGTCAGCGACTAACATTCCAATTCCTATTGCTCCAGTAGCAACACCAGCAATAACATCAGGTTTTCCATAAAGTTCCTCAATTTGTTTTACTATCTGTTCTTTTACAAAAATTCTTATTTGAGGATGTGATAGTATTATTCTATTGTCACAGTATATTGGAGATTTCCATCCGCTAGCCCATGTAAATGGATTTTTTGAATTTAATTTTATTGCTTTAATTTGCAGAAGTAATTCGGCAGTCTTTTTTGCCGTATATTTATTTAAAACCATAAAACAAATGTATAAAGTTTTTGTTAATGAAAATGTAATTATATTGACTAATAAGATTCCTTTTGGTTCTAAAATTAATTTATTTGATATAAAAAAAATTTCCTTAATTGATATTGTTTCTAATGTTAAAAAACATAAAAAAATATTTTTGTTCCATAAAAATTCTGAAAAATTAATTTTAAACTTTAAAAAAAAAATAAAAGTAATTTTTGCTGGTGGTGGTATTGTTAAAAATAATTTAGATGAAACTCTTTTTATATATAGAAGAAACAAATGGGATCTGCCCAAAGGAAAAATTGATAAAGGTGAAACGATTGATCAAACCGCTCTTAGAGAAGTAAAAGAAGAAACTGGAATTGTTGATTTAAAAATTGTCGATTTTAGAACAAAAACATATCATATTTTTAAAAAAAATAATGAATATTGCTTAAAAGAAACTACTTGGTATAATATGGTTTCAAATTTTGATGGAGAGTTTATTCCTGAATTAAAAGAAGATATAACTAAGGTTGTTTGGAAAAATGACAAGAAAATAAAAAAAATAAAGAATACATTTCCAAATATAAAGTTGTTATTAAGTATTTAATCAATTTTTACTGAACTAGGAACTAATAGTTGGTATTCTCCTTTATTTATAATTAATTCCCTAACAATAGTACTGCTAATAAACGATGTTTTAGCAGATGTTAATAAAAAAACTGTTTCAATTTTTGATAATTTTCTATTTGTTCTAGCTATTGCTTTTTCAAATTCAAAATCTCCATTATTTCTAATACCCCTAACTATAAAATTAGCACCTATTTTTTTACAAAAATTTATTGTTAAACCTTCATAACTTTCAACCTTAATTTTAGGTTCGTTTTTAAAACAATCTTTAATAAATGAAATTCTTTGGTTTTCTGTAAACATTGTTTTTTTATTAATATTTTTTCCAACCCCAACTGTAATTTCATCAAAAAGTAATAAACTTCTTTTCAAAATATCTAAATGACCAAGAGTGAAAGGGTCAAAGGATCCAGGAAATATAGCTTTTCTCATAATTGTAAATATATTAATTTATGCAGTTGCTTGCTGTAATATTTCATCACATAACTGACTAATAGAAACTCCATTCATCTTAGCTTGTTTAGGGAATATACTTTCATTAGTCATTCCAGGTATTGAGTTAATTTCTAAAAAAAATGCAGTATCATTAATAATTATAAATTCACTTCTAGTAAATCCTTTCATTCCAAGTTTTTTATAAATTTTAATTGAAAGATCAGAAACTATTTGTTTTTGTTTTTCTGAAATATTTGCAGGAGTTATTTCATTAGAATTACCATTGTATTTTGCATCATAATCAAAAAAATCATTTTCGGTAATAAGTTCAGTAATTCCAAAAACTTTAATTTTATTTTTATAATTCATAACTCCGACCGAAACTTCAATTCCATCTAAAAAAGATTCAATTAAAACCTCAGAATCGTACTCAAAAGCTTTATTAATAGATTCTTTAAGTTCGTTTTCTTTATAAATTTTAAATACTCCAAAGCTACTACCAGACCTATTGGCTTTAACAAAACATGGTAAACCAACTTTTTTGATAATTAAATCAGTTTTAAAACTATCACTTTTATTTATGTGAAATGAACTTGCGGTTGGTATGTAGTGTTTTTCGAGAACTGATAAACAATCTCTTTTGTTGAAGGTTAATGCAGATGTATAGGAATCACTTCCAGTATATGGAATATTTTTTAATTCAAAATAAGATTGAATCAATCCATTTTCACCTGGAGAACCATGTATAATTATAAAAGCTATTTCTAATTTAATTTTAGTATTGTTTGAAATTATTGAAAAGTCATCAAGATTAACATTCGACTCCTCGCTTTGATCATTTAAATAAATCCAACTTTCTTTTTTTACTATAATTTTAAAAGGATTGTATTTAGATCTATTAATATTATCAAAAATAACTTTACCACTTTTCAGTGATATCTCTTTTTCGGATGAAAAACCGCCCATTATTACAGCAACATTTTTTTTCATATAAACAAAAATATCATTTATTTTTTTTCAAAACGTATTAGTAAGCTTATTTTATATATTTGCCTTATCAATTTTTCATGAATTTTATAAAATATATATTCTCCAAATATTTCTTTAAACAGATTTTGAATGCGATTATATTAACTCTTTTTTTTATTTTAATTCTATATTTTTATCTAAACATAACAACCAATCATAATAAATATATTAATGTTCCTGAGCTAGATGGAGTTGCTTTCAATGAAGCTGTCGAAATTTTAGATGAAAATAATCTTTCATTTATAGTTTTGGATTCTGCTTTATATAACCCTGAGTATCCTAAGTTTTCTGTTCTAGATCAAATGCCTAAATCAAATACTCAAGTAAAAAAAAATAGAAAAATATATTTGACCTTAAACCCAAGTAACTATGGGAAGGTCGCTGTCCCTAATATTATACAAATTACTCAAAGAAGCGCAAATTCCTCTTTATTGGCATCAGGTTTGGAAATAGGTGAGATTTCTTATGAAAATAATATTGGAAAAGATATGGTTTTAGAAATTTTATTTAATGGAAATAAAATAAATTCAGGTGATATGGTTCCTAAGAAATCAAAAATTGATTTAATACTAGGAAATGGCATTATAGAAGAAAAATAATATGGAAGGAAATGAAAATTTAGACAGCGAGTTATTTGAGCATTTTCAATTTAAGGCAGATAAAGGACAAGAACCTTTAAGAGTTGATAAGTATTTAATGAATAGAATTGAGAATTCTTCTCGAAATAAAATTCAGATTGCTGCAAAAAATGGTTCCATATTTATTAATGAACAAATTGTTAAATCAAATCACAAAGTAAAGCCTGGGGATTTGGTTAAAGTAATGTTTACACATCCACCATATGAAAATCTTTTGGTTGGGGAAAAAATGTCGCTTGACATTATTCATGAGGATAAAAACCTTTTAGTTGTGAATAAACCAGCTGGACTTGTTGTTCACCCAGGGCACGGAAATTACAATGGAACATTACTCAACGGATTAATTCATCATTTTGATAATCTCCCTCAAAATAAAGATGGTAGGCCAGGTTTAGTGCATAGAATTGACAAAGATACTAGTGGACTTTTAGTTGTGGCTAAGGACGAGAAATCTATGACTAATTTGGCCAAGCAGTTTTTTTTAAAAACCTCCAAAAGAAAATATTATGCACTTGTTTGGGGAATTTTAGCAGACGAAAAAGGAACAATTAATAAGAGACTAGCTAGAGACCCTAAAAATCGTTTAATAATGAGTGTTCCAGAAGATAACGAATCTGGAAAAAGTGCAGTTACTCATTACAAAGTTATCGAAAGATTTAACTATGTTACACTTATAGAGTGTCAACTAGAAACTGGAAGAACACACCAAATTAGAGCACATATGAAACATATTGGTCATCCGATTTTTAATGATAGTCGATATGGTGGAGATAAAATATTAAAGGGTACCATCTTTAATAAGTACAAGCAATTTGTTTTAAATAGTTTTAAACTAATTCCAAGACAAGCTTTACATGCTAAGTCTTTAGGATTTATTCATCCAGTTTCTAAAAAAGAATTAAATTTTGAATGTAATCTTCCTGACGACTTTGAACAATGTTTGGAAAAATGGAGAAATTATTCAAGTTTGTGATAATTTTTATTAATTTACATTTAAGTTTTTAATTTATGAAAATCATTATTTCACCTGCAAAGTCACTAAATTTTGATAAAGATTTACCGACCTCTGATTTTTCGTTTCCAGAGTTTTTGAATGAATCAAAATCAATAAATGATGTTTTGAAAACAAAAAACCCAAAACATTTGAAAGATTTAATGAAAATTTCAGATAAAATAGCTGAATTAAATTGGAATCGTAATTTGAATTTTGAGACACCATTTAATCCTAATAACGCAAGGCCTGCATTATTTACATTTGATGGAGATGTCTACTCTGGAATTGATTCTTTTACTTTAAGTGAAAATAATATCAAAAAAGCTCAAGCTTCCTTAAGAATATTATCTGGATTATACGGTTTGCTTAGGCCTCTAGATTTAATGCAAGCATATAGGCTGGAAATGGGTACTAAACTTGCTATTGGCAGCCATAAAAACCTTTACGATTTTTGGAATAATAAAATTACTAATAGTTTAAATATTGAATTAGATTCGAATGAATTGTTTATAAATTTAGCTAGTAATGAATATTCAGCAGTTATTAATAAAAATACACTGAAGGTTGATATGATTTCTCCGGTTTTTAAAGATTTTAAAAACGGACAATTTAAAATAATTTCATTTTATGCAAAAAAAGCCAGAGGAATGATGACAAGATTTCTTCTAGAAAATGATATTAAATCAATAAATGATTTAAAGCAATTTGATTATGGAGGTTATTCATTCAGCTCTCAGCAAAGTGAAATTTCTAAAGAATTAGTGTTTACTAGATGATTTTCCTCTTATTAAATTTATAAAATCATTTACATTTTCTTTTCCATTATTTTTTATAAACTTTATAAAAGCGGATCCTATTATAGCTCCTCTACTATTTTTTATCGCATCAAAAAAAGTTTTATTATTACTAATTCCAAATCCTATTAATAATTCAGATTTTAAATCCATTGAATTAATTCTTTTAAAATATTTTTTTTGATTTTCATCAAAAGAATTTACTGCCCCAGTAATACTAAAGCTACTTACCATATAAATAAATCCTTTAGAAACTTTATCAATAAATCTAATTCTTTCATCACTAGTTTGAGGAGTAATTAAAAACATATTTAATAAATTATTTTCATCAAAAATATATTTGTAATCTTTTTCAAAAATTTCAACTGGTAGGTCAGGTATTATCAAGCCATCTATTCCAACAGTATTACATTTTTTACAAAATTCTTCAACACCAAATTGTAATATAGGATTAAAGTAACCCATTATGATTAGAGGAATATCTGTTTTTTTTCTAATCTCTTTTAATTGATCAAATAGTTTAATTGAATTCATTCCGTTATTTAATGCTATTGTAGAACTTTCTTGAATAGTTGGACCATCTGCAAGTGGGTCACTAAAAGGAAGGCCAATTTCGATCATGTCGACATCACATTCACTTAGCTTAGTAATTATTTCCTCAGTGTCATTTATATTAGGGTAACCAGCAGTAAAATATATTGATAAAATATTTTTTTTTTCTTTTAAAACTTTATTTATTCTGTTCATTATTTTAATTTGAAGTAATCAATGTAAGTATCTAAATCTTTATCTCCTCTTCCTGAACAGTTAAAAACTAAAACATCACTTTTTTTAAATTCTTTTTTGTCTAAAATAGCAAATGCATGTGATGTTTCTATGGCAGGAATAATTCCTTCCAATCTAGATAAGTTCAATCCCCATTGCATAGCTTCACTATCGTCGATGGAATGAAATTCACCTCTATTGGATCTATATAGGTTAGCATGCATTGGTCCTACACCTGGATAATCTAATCCTGCAGAAATAGAATAAGGTTCAGTAATCTGACCATCTTTAGATTGCATCAGTAATGTTTTGGATCCGTGTATTATTCCTTCTTTTCCCAAAATTGAAGTTGCCGCGCTTTTCCCAGATCTAATACCTTTTCCAGCAGCTTCTACGCATATAATTTTAACTTTTTGGTTGTCTAAGTATGGATAAAATAGACCTGCAGCATTACTTCCTCCTCCTACACAAGCTATAACATAATTTGGATCTTTTGTGCCCTCAAGTATTTCTAATTGATTCATGACCTCATTCCCAATTACAGATTGAAATCTAGCAACCATATCAGGATAGGGGTGAGGCCCAACAACTGAACCTATTATGTAATGTGTGTCTATTGGATTGTTTATCCAATCTCTAATGGCTTCATTAGTAGCATCTTTTAGTGTCTTACTTCCTGATGTTGCTGGTCTGACTTCAGCACCTAGCATTTTCATTCTAGCAACATTTGGTGCTTGTCTACTTATATCAATTTCTCCCATATAAATTATGCACTCAATACCCATTAAGGCGCAAACAGTTGCTGTAGCTACTCCGTGCTGACCAGCTCCAGTTTCGGCAATAATTCTTGTTTTACCTAATCTCTTAGCTAATAAAATTTGACCTATTGTATTGTTAATTTTATGTGCTCCAGTGTGACATAAATCTTCTCTTTTTAAGTATATTTTGGTATTATATTTCTCAGAAAGTCTTTTTGCAAAATACAGTGGTGTAGGTCTTCCGACATAATCTTTTAAAAGTTCATCAAACTCTTTTTTAAAGCTTTCTTCAGAGCAAATGTTTATATATTTTGATCTCAATTCTTCAATGTTAGAATACATCATTTCAGGAATGTATGCACCACCAAATTCGCCGTAATATCCTTTATTGTCAACGTTATATGTGCCTTTCATTATTTATATTTTGTCAATTAATAATTTTATTCTTTTTCTGTCTTTTTTTAAGTTGGGTAATTCAAATTTGCTGTTTATATCTATACCTATGATTGGATGAATTTTCTTAATTTTTTTAATTTCTTCCACATCGTCTTCGTTAATGCCGCCACTTAAAAAGAAGTATTTTTTTGAATTATAATTCTTTAATATTGTCCAATCAAATTTTTTACCACTTCCCCCGTGAAGATTAGTTTTTGTATCAAATAAAAAGTAATCTGATACATTTTCGAATTTTTTTATCGAATCAAAATTAAAAGTATTATCAATTTTAAAAACCTTGATTACTTTACAGATTGATTTTATGGACAAACAATATTTAACATCTTCTTCTCCGTGAAGTTGAGCATAATTTAATTTATATTTTTTTACATTTTTGATCACTTCACTTATATCTTGATTAACAAAAACACCAACTCTATTTATTTTATCATTTAATATTAATTTTGATTCGTCAAAAAATCTTTTAGATTTTTTATAAAATATAAAGCCCATAAAATCAGGTTTTAAACTTTCAATTTCAGTAATATTTTCTGAGAATTTCATCCCACAAACTTTTAACTTCATATTATTTTTTTAATTAAATCTAAAACTTCTTTTCCAGGATCATTATTTCTCATAAATAACTCACCTATTAAAAATCCTTTAAACCCATGGTTTCTAAGTTTTTTAATTTCATCAAAATTTGAAATTCCGCTTTCTGATATTTTTAAAAACTTTTCAGGGATCATATTGGATAACCTAATACTTGTTTTAATGTCAACTTCAAAGGTTTTTAAATTTCTATTATTAACTCCAATAATGTCAATAGTGTCTATCAAACATTTTTGTAATTCATTTTCATTATGTATTTCAATTAATACCTCAAGACCAATTTCTTTTGCAAATGCACTAAGGTCACTTATTTGGTTCTTTCCAAGACATGCAGCAATTAATAGTATTACATCTGCGCCATTTGCTTTTGCCTCAATTAGTTGATATTTGTCAATAATAAATTCTTTTCTTAAGATTGGAATGTTTGTTAATTTTCTAGCATTTCTCAAGTCACTTAAACTTCCTCCAAAATATTCTTTATCTGTTAAGACAGAAATACCACAAACATCTGCTTGATTATATCCTTGAATTATTTGATCAATCTTTAGAGATTCATTTATAATAGATTTTGATGGTGACTTTCTCTTATGTTCTGCAATAATACCGTGAGAACTGTTTTTTAATCTATTTACCAAAGAAATTGATTTTCTTTGGAAATTTGGCAGTTTTTTTAAATCTTCCATTGAAATTGTTTTTTTTACAATTTCTAACTCAATTTTTTTGGTTTCAATTATTTTTTCTAGAATAGTCATTATTCACTTAAGTTTTTAAGTTTATTAAATGCCTCAAATGCTTTATTTGTTTTTAAAGATTCTTTAGCTTTTTCTATGCCATCATTAATTGAAATATTTAATGCGGTAGAAATAGCTAATCCTGAGTTTGCAAAAACAACTTGATTCTGAGAGTTACTTCCTTTATTTTGTAAAATATTCATGAATATTTTTGCAGATTCTTTGATTGTTTTTCCTCCATTAATAAATTTTGGATTTAATTTTTGTAAACTAAAATCTTGAGGAGAAAATATGTTTTCTTCATTTCTGGTAATTATTTTAACATTTCCAGTGAGTGATATTTCATCATATCCATCCAAAGAATGAATTATTGCATAATTTTTATTTGTCTTTTGAAATAAGTAAGAGTAAAGTCTAGCCAACTCTAAGTTAAATACACCTACTATTTGATTTTCAGGAAAGGATGGATTTACTAATGGTCCCAAAATGTTAAAAAAAGTTTTTAATCCTAGTTCTTTTCTTATTGGAGCAACGTTTTTCATAGCTGGGTGAAAAAGAGGAGCGTGCAAAATACATATTCCGCTTTTTTCAATTGATTTTTTTAAAAAATCTTTATTATTTGAAAACTTTATTCCTAAAAATTCTAATACGTTACTCGATCCACATGATGAAGAAACTCCATAATTACCATGCTTTGAAACATTTACTTTTGCTCCAGCAGTTACAAATGCTGATAAAGTAGAAATATTAAATGTGTCTTTATTATCTCCTCCTGTTCCGCATAAATCAATCGCATTATAATCAGATAAATCAATCTTAACACACAGTTCTAGTAATGCTTCTTTAAAACCTTGAAGTTCCTCTAAAGTAATATTTCTCATCATAAAAATTGTCAAAAACGAACTAATTTGACTATTATTATATTTTCCTTTTGAAATATTTAATAATACTTTTTTTGCTTCATTTTTGGATAAAGTATTGTGTGAGCTTAGTTTGTTAATTATATCTTTCATTAATTAATTTTTAACCAATTGTTCAGAAGTGCTTTTCCTTCCTCAGTTAATATTGATTCTGGATGAAATTGGACCCCTCTAATATCATAATTCTTATGTTTTAAAGCCATTATTTGTTTGTTTTCATCATAAGCTAAAATCTCAAGACAATCTGGTATTGGTTCCTCTACAACCCAGGAATGGTATCTTCCAACATTAAGAGGATTTGATAGCTTATTGAAAATATAATCATTCTTTATAATATCGATTTTACTAGCGACACCATGAAAGACTTCATCAAGATTTTTAAGTTTTGCGCCATAAACCTCTGCAATTGCTTGATGACCTAAGCATACCCCAAGAATTTTTTTAGATTTTCCAAAATGATTAATAATATTTTTCAATTCTCCAGCTTCGTTTGG
>JABJFE010000063.1 GCA_018662905.1 Flavobacteriaceae bacterium | reverse complement strand
TAATATAAAAGAGTAGTTGAGTTTTGAAATTAAATTTTTCTGAAACAGCTTTAATTAATAGTAAGTCATTGGCTCCGTGTATTATACCAAAAGTTAAAATACCAGAAAATGCCAAAATATTTAAGTAAAAATCATTAAAAATAAAAGAAAGAAAAACGCAAAATATGGTGCTAAATATTATAAATTTTGAATTAAAATTGTTTAAAAGCTGTGAATTTCTCAAGTTTTTTCTGTTTTTGTTAATGCAAATTTAGTTGAAATATTAAATTTTTATATATATTTGAATTTAAACAAAATAATAAATTAATATTATGGAATTATTTTTAAACACTTTTTATTTTTTAGGTGATGTGCCTAACGACTTAGTCGGCTTTACTTTCTTTATTGGAACTATGGCAATGATGGCTGCATCAGTTTTCTTTTTTCTTTCATTAAATGCTGTTGATGCAAAATGGAGAAATTCAATTTTAGTCTCAGGACTTATTACATTTATTGCTGCTGTTCATTACAACTACATGAGAGACGTAGATCCAGGTGATACTACTTTTTTCAGATATGTAGATTGGATATTAACAGTTCCATTAATGTGTGTTGAGTTTTACCTTATACTTAAAGTTGCTGGTGCAACTAAGAGTATGATGTGGAAACTAATCTTATGGTCTACAGTAATGTTAGTTACTGGATTCTTTGGTGAGTTTAACGGTGGAAGTGCATTAGGTTTAGGACCAGCTATGTGGGGACTATTATCTGGTATTGCATATTTCATTATTGCTTACATGGTTTGGTTTGGTGAAGCTAAAAAACTTGCAGTTTCTGCAGGTGGTGCGGTTGAGAAAGCTCACAACACTTTAGCTTGGTTCGTTCTTGTAGGATGGGCAATATATCCACTAGGATATATGCTTGGAACTGAAGGATGGTACTCTGGTTTAAACGATATTGTTTCACTAGACATGAATGTTGTTTACAACGTTGGTGATGCTGTGAATAAAATTGGTTTTGGACTTGTAGTTTACAACCTAGCTGTATCAAAATAATAAATCTAATTTATTGATTAAAAGCCGCTTTTTTAAGCGGCTTTTTTTTGTTTAAAATTTCATATTTATATTCAATTGAAATTATATATTTATATTTATTAACAGGATGAAATTAGATTACGATTATATAATTTGTGGAGGAGGGATTTCAGGTCTTTTATTGGCTTCAAAACTCTCTAATGACTCCCATTATAAAAATAAATCTATCTTAATTTTAGATCCTGATTTTCCGAAAAAATACAACGATAGAACTTTGTGTTTTTGGGATAAAAAAAACTCTGCATGGGATAGTCTACTCACTTCAAGTTGGGAAAATGTTGTTTTTAAAAACGGAATAGATGAAAAATCACTTGATTTAAATCCTCTTAATTATAAAATGCTTAGTAGTATTTCTTTTTATAATTATGTTAATTCAATTATTAAAAAAAATACTAATATTCATATTTCAAATTCAAAGGTTTCAAGTTTTAAAGATTATAACTCGTATTGCCTAGTTGAAACTAATGAAAGAAGTTTTAAATCTTCTAAAGTTTTTAATAGTATTTTGGATTGGAATATTATTAAAAAGGATACTAAATATCCTCTGTTAATTCAACATTTTGAAGGATGGGTTATAAAAACAAAACACGATTTCTTTGATTCTAAAAAGGCTACGTTCATGGACTTTTCAATTCCCCAGGATTCTACTACGAAGTTTATGTATATATTGCCTTTTTCCAAAAATGAAGCTCTTGTCGAGTTTACTTTGTTCTCTCAGCAAGTTTTAAATAAAGAAGATTATCATCTTGCATTGTCTAATTACTTAGGATCCTCTGAAATTACAGATTACGAAATAATTTCTAAGGAGACTGGACAGATACCTATGACCTGCTATCCTTTTTTTGAATCTAACACAAAAAATATTCTCAATATAGGTTCTGCTGGTGGATGGAGTAAACCTAGTACTGGCTATACTTTTAAAAACATAGATAGAAATACAACTAAGATTGTAGAGTTTTTAAAAAGTGAAAATAATTTTAAAAAATTCTTGAGAAAAAATAGATTTTGGTTTTATGATTTAATTTTTCTTGATGTGTTGTATTATGAAAATCACTTAGGAAAGCAATTGTTCACTGACATGTTTAAGAAAAATGATCCTAAAACTATTTTTAAATTTCTAGATAACAAATCAAGTTTTATGGAAGAATTAAAAATCATGTTAAGTTTTCCAAAAATAATATTTTTAAGTGCTGTTTTAAAGCGTATCTATAAAGGCTTATGAAAAATATTTACACTTTACTATCTATTTTAATTATATCTCTAACTGTTTATTTCAGTTTTGATGATTTAATGCCGAGTTCTGTTAAATCCATTGAAACTACAGGGTTCTCAGTTGATAATGCCTTAAATCATTTAAAAGTAATTTCAAAGGAGCCACATTACACTGGTTCTAAGTATCATCAAGACGTACAAAATTATATTGTTAATGAACTTGAATCTATGGGACTTGCGACTGAGATCCAAAATCAAGTTGTTCTAAATTCATGGAGAGTAGGAACTAATGCTGCTAATATCATTGCTACAATGAAAGGGTCGGGAGAAGGGAAGTCATTAGTATTATTATCTCATTATGATTCAAGAGTCCACAGTTCCTTTGGCGCTAGCGATGCGGGTTCTGGAGTTGTAACAATTTTAGAAGGTATAAGAGCCTTTCTGTCAAAAAACGAAAATCCTGTAAATGATATTCATGTTGTTTTTACAGATGCAGAAGAGATCGGTTTACTTGGGGCTGAGGCTTTTGTTAAATACCATAAATTTATCGATAATGTTGGACTGGTTTTAAATTTTGAAGCAAGAGGAAGTGGTGGACCAAGCTATATGTTGATGGAAACAAATGGAATGAATAGCAAACTTATATCTGAATTTGCGTATGCAAACCCTAATTTTCCAGCTGCCAACTCACTTATGTATAGCATTTATAAAATGCTTCCAAATGATACTGATCTAACTGTTTTTAGAGAAAAAGCTAATATTAATGGTTTCAACTTTGCATTTATTGGAGATCATTTTGATTATCATACCTCATTAGACACTTATGAAAGATTAGATAGAAATACTCTTTTTCATCAAGCAGATTATTTTATGACTATGATAAATCACTTTTCTAAAATTGATTTATCTAACCTTGAAAGTGATGTTGATTATGTGTACTCTAATTTTCCTTTTTTAAAACTAATTTATTTTTCAAATTCTTGGATTTTTCCCCTTTTGATTTTTGCAGTAATATTTTTTTTAGTTTTAGTTTATCTTGGATTGGCATTAAATAAACTCAAGTTAGAAGGGATTTACTCAGGAACAATACCCTTTATTATTTCATTATTTGTTTGTGTAAGTTTAACTATACTATTATGGAATTTTATTGTTTACTTAAACCCAGAGTATAAAGATATTTTACATGGGTTTACTTATAATGGTTATTATTACATATTTGGATTTATATTTTTGAATTTATTTTGTTTATTATTAATATATAAACCTTTCTTCAATAAAAACGCTGGACTTGACTTGATTATATTTCCTCTTTTATTTTGGATTATAATTAATGTCTTGATAGGTTTCTTTTTAAAAGGAGCTGCATATTTTATTATTCCAGTTTATTTTGTTCTTTTTTCCTTGCTAGTTTCTTTTTTAGTCAATCTTAAGTCTGATAAACTAATCATTCTTTGGACTTGTTTAAGTGTTCCTTTAATCTATATGTTTGCCCCTCAACTGAAAATGTTTCCAGTGGGTTTAGGTCTTAAAAATATATTTATAAGTTCAATTTTTATAATTTTGGTTTTTTCACTTTTATTACCAATTTTTTCAAATTATTCCTTTAAAAAGCATTTAACTAATTTGACTGGGACAGTCTCTTTGCTTTTATTTTTTATGGCTTTTTTGAATAATGGATTTGACTCTGAGAATAATAAACCTAATAGTATTGTTTATTATTCTGATTTAGATGAAAACGAATCTTTTTGGATGTCCTACGATCACAATTTAGATGATTTTACTAAACAGTTTCTAGGCGATAATCCCTCCACTGATGTAGATAAATTTGTTAATAGAAGTAAATATTCAACCTCTTACAGATATATTAATAAAACTGATTTTAAAGATATTCCTTATTCATTAGTTGATGTGTTAAGTGATAGTGTTTATGGAAATAAACGTAAAGTTTCAATAAGTATAATTCCTCAAAGAAAAGTTAACACTTTTGAAATAAGAACTGAAGGTCCCTTTGTTTTTGATTACTTAGCTGTCCAAGATATTCCTCACGAAAACAAGAATTCTAAAATTAGTATTAGTTCAGGAAGAATTTTAACCTATGTTCCATCCTACAACGACGAAAAAGTAATTATTGATATGATTTTTGATAAAAAGCTAAGTCCAAAATTCAGTTTAGTTGAAACGTCTTTTGATTTAATGACAAATTCTATTTTTAATTTTAAACCGAGATCTAATATAATGATGCCCATGCCTTTTGTTACTAATGATGCTATTATTCTTTCAAAAAATATATCACTATGAGATTTAATTTAATTTATTTTTTGTTATTAATATTTGTTTCATGTGTTGATGGTGAAGAAATTTTAGGTGATTGTTATGTTTCGGCTGAACCAGATGCAGTTTGTATTGAAATATATGAACCCGTGTGCGCTTGTAATAATTTGGTTTATGGTAATTCCTGTAAGGCTAAAAAAGCAGGAAATTTATCTTGGAAATCTACAAGTCTAGCAAGTGGGGAAGAATGTAAGTATTAGACAATGATATATACGTATATTTAACCTTTTTTACATAAAATTATAATGGCAAAACTTCCAAAAAAATTCCAATTTGTAGATTTATCTGATTATGGAAGGCCAGCTGGTCAATGGATAGCTAAACGTTTTCAATATACAAGTGTTACACCAATACATGTTACAACTATGTTTTTTATTACTGGTTTTATTGCTATTGGATTTATGCTTAATGAATATTACATAACAGCTGCTTTTTTTATAATATTAAAATCCATTTTGGATGCTGCTGATGGTGAGCTTTCAAGATTGAAAAATACACCCTCATATGTTGGGCGTTATTATGATTCAATTGCGGATATCTTACTTAATTTTTGTTTTTTATCTACTTTCTGTTATTTGTCCGAAGCTTCTGTGACTCAAATGTTACTTGCTTTTATATGTATTCAATTGCAAGGAACAGTATTTAATTACTATTATGTTATTTTAAGGCATTCCGTCGAGGGTGATTCTACAAGTCGAATTATTGAAGATTGCGCACCTAAAGCTTTCAAAGGAGAGAGTCAAAATATGGTAAATATTTTTTATAATATTTATAATATATTATATATCTCTTTTGATAAAATCATGTATTACATGGACAGAAATGCAAGATATAGTCCTCCGTTTCCAAAGTGGTTTATGACTTTAGTTTCTATTTATGGGCTAGGTTTTCAGTTATTAATTATGGCTTTTATGTTGGTTTTTAAACTGCATGAATTTGTAATACCATTTTTTATAATTTACTCGATTTTCATATTTCTAATTGTTGGGTTAAGAATATTATTTCTTAAGCCTCAGTAAAATTTTATTTATTGTTACAACAGTTTTCAGTTTCACATTGACAGTAATTCAAATTATAAATGTGTAACATTGAAAGGGTAAGCGCTACGGAATAAGTTATAATTTCATCTAATTCTATCCAGACTAATTTTTCATTAAGTATTAATAAAAACAACATGATCCAGCTAATCCATAATCCAGCTTTAATAAGTTTATTTGTTGATTTTTTAGTTGATTCGTAGACTGCAATAATAGATATTAGAATAAATAAGTAATCTAAATTCTTCCACCAAAAAGGAGTTTCATGACTATGTGTTGCAGTATAGCTTTGAGCGACAAATAATAAAGGAGTCAAAAGACAATGAACAACGCAAAGAGTGCTAACTATTGCTCCAATTGTATCAGGTTTTCGTAAACTTATATTCATTATTATAATAATTTAAACGCAACTTAGTTGCGATTGCAAACATACAATTTGTTTTTAGAACTAAGAATTAATAAATTTGATTTAATGGGGGTAATAAGAAAAACACAGTCTGTATCGCTAGTGTTAAATGAATTTGAAAAGAATTCAAAAGCGATTTCCGCTATTGAATTAGTTAAACGTCTTGATGATAAGATTAATAAAACTACAGTATATCGTCTATTAGATAAATTGGAAGATGATGGCTTATTGCATTATTTTTTAGATTCTAACGGAGTTAAATGGTTTGCGAAATGTAAAATTTGTTCAAAGTCTAAACACCATGATGTTCATCCTCATTTTCAATGTACTGATTGTGGAATAGTTGATTGTTTAGAAATTAAAATAACTATACCTGAAATTCCCAATCGAAAAGTTGTTAACTCACAGATTTTAGTTCTGGGTCAATGTGATCTTTGTTTACAATAGAGTTAATTTAAAAAAAACCCCTGTAAATCAATGACTTACAAGGGTATTTGTGGAGTCGGAGGGAATCGAACCCTCGTCCAAACAAGCGATAAAAAAGCTTTCTACAGATTTAGTTTTCATTTAGTTTTCGATAATATTCTGACTGAAAACTGCCCAAATAAAACTTATCTTCTTTAGTTTTAAAATTCTATCGAAGCTCTAGAATTTCTATGTTGACTTTGATGGTGTCTCAACATGAATCGCCGTCAACAAGGGCTATTCTGAGACATCTCACTTTCCCGCCTGGCGGGACAAGGCTTTAACTTACTATAATTCAGTTATTAAGCTGCAAGAGCGTAATTATTTTCGCCATTTAAGGTTTGGTATTATTTTATTTACGAGCGATAATCCAGCGCTCGATCTGCTTACAATTCAACCGGACCTGCTGTCAAAACCAGTCGACCCCATTATTTTCAAAGAACTAATTTTTGAAGGACAAATATATGTTAATTTGATTTACTTGAAGGAGTTAGTGGCTTTTCTAATTATTACTAATTTTTCTAACAAACCTTCAAGCTTGTTTATGTTTAGCATATTAGCTCCATCACTTTTAGCATTTTGAGGATCAAAATGAGTTTCAATAAATATACCGTCTGCACCAGTAGCAATACCAGCCTTTGCAATAGTTTCAATCATTTCAGGTCTTCCGCCGGTGACACCAGAAGATTGGTTTGGTTGCTGAAGAGAATGAGTAACATCTAAAACAACAGGAGCAAATTCCTTCATTGCAGTAATTCCTCTAAAATCAACTATCAAGTCATGATAGCCAAACATACTTCCTCTTTCAGTTATTAAGGAATTATTATTGCCTGAATCTTTTATTTTTCTAACTGCATGAGACATGCTTTCTGGACTCATGAATTGTCCTTTTTTTAAGCTAACATGTTTGCCTGTTTTGGCAGCGGCAACTAATAAGTCTGTTTGTCTTACTAAAAAAGCGGGTATTTGAAGAACGTCAACATATTTTGCAGCAAGTTCTGCATCATTAATTTCATGAATATCTGTTATGGTTGGTATATCGAATTTTTTACCTACTTTTTTTAAAATTTCTAATGCCTTTTCGTCTCCAATACCAGTAAAACTATCAATTCTGCTTCTGTTGGCTTTTTTAAAACTTCCTTTAAAAATAAATGGAATTTCTAGTTTATTAGTTATATCAAATATTTTCTCAGCAATTTTAAACGCCATTTCTTCACCTTCAATAGCACATGGTCCTGCAATT
>JABJFE010000107.1 GCA_018662905.1 Flavobacteriaceae bacterium | reverse complement strand
TTTCTTAAAGTTTTGTAAAAGCTATTATTACTAATCGAAGCTAGTTTAACTTTATAATTAGCTTTTTTTATGAAGATTTTAACATTATTTTTCAAAGAAATAATTTGAGAATCTAAAGAAAGAAGATGAGATTTTTCTCTACCCTCAACAGAAAGTTCAATTTTAATTTCATCCGAAATCACTAATGGTCTTGCATTTAAATTGTGTGGAGCGATTGGGGTTATAGAAAATGTCTGGCTTGATGGTGTCATTATTGGTCCTCCACAACTTAGTGAATATCCTGTTGAACCCGTCGGAGTTGAAACTATCAATCCATCTGCCCAGTAAGTATTTAAATACTCTCCATCTAGTATAGTTTTAATTTCAATCATTGAGGTAGTATTTTTTCTACCAACACTAACCTCATTAAGAGCAAAATTAAAATCAGAAAAATTTTGATTATTACCAATGCTAACTTCAAGTAAACTTCTTTCTTCTACATCAAATTCTGCTTTTAATATTTTTTTTAATTCGACATTTAATATTTCTTGATTCAACGTTGCTAAAAATCCTAGTCTACCAGTATTTATCCCAATAATTGGAATGCCTAAATCCCTTACAAAAGTGATTGAACGCAGTAGAGTGCCATCACCTCCTATAGTTATCATTAAATCTATTGAGCTATCTAGGTCATTGTGAGATGAAAATAGTTTGTGGTTGTGACTAATTTTAGACTTCTTTAAAAGAATTGTATTGTATTTTTCTTCTATAAATAAGATAATACCTTCATTTTTACTAATATTTAGTAGTTCCAAAAAAATATTTTTAGAAATTTTATCTGGAGACTGACCGTATATTGCGATTTTCATTTAAGTCATTATTTTAATGCAAATTAATTAAAATAACATATAACAAATCTTTAATTTTGAATAATTATGACAAAATTAAGTGTAAATATAAATAAGATAGCAACAATTAGAAATGCTAGGGGAGGAAATAATCCAAATTTACTTCAAATGGCTAAAGATATTCAGTCTTATGGTGCCCAAGGAATTACAATTCACCCAAGACCTGACCAAAGGCACATAACTTATAAAGATGCTATAGATTTACCTGAAATAATATCAACTGAGTTTAATATTGAGGGCAATCCAATTAAAAACTTCATTGATTTAGTTTGTAAAATTAAGCCTGATCAAGTTACACTAGTTCCAGATAGTGTTGATGCTATTACATCTAATTCTGGATGGGATACACTCAAAAACAAATCATTTTTAGAAGAAGTGATTTCTGAATTTAAAAATAATGGAATTAGAACTTCAGTTTTTGTAGATACTGATCTTAAATTAATTGAAGGAGCAAAAACAACAGGTGCAGACAGAATAGAACTTTATACAGAATCATTCGCTGTTAATTTTCATAAAGGCAATAAGGATGAAATTAATAAATATATTAATGCTTCAGTTCTAGCAAATGATTTAGGAATGGGAGTCAATGCTGGTCATGATTTAAGTCTTGAAAATATTCATTTTTTTGTTGATAAAATCCCGTATTTAGATGAGGTTTCAATCGGACATGCTATAATTTGTGAATCTCTGTATTTGGGAATTGAGAATGTAGTTAATATGTATTTGCAAAAAATAAATAATGCTTTTAAAAAGTAAAATTATTGGAAACGGAAGTGAGGCTTTAATTATACTTCACGGATTTTTGGGAATGTCAGATAATTGGAATTCTTATGCAAAAAAAATCAATGATAAAGGATTTCAAATTCATTTATTAGATCAAAGAAATCATGGGGAAAGTTTTCACAGTGAAGAATTTAATTATGAAATCTTATCAAATGATTTGAAATATTATATTGATTATCATCAAATTAAAAACTTTTCTTTAATTGGGCATTCGTTGGGAGGAAAGACCGCTATGATGTTTGCAAGTACTTATCCAAATACTGTCAAAAAACTAATCGTGGTAGACATTTTACCCATCTATTATAAGAACGATTATGAAAATATTTTACAATCTCTAAAATCATTAGATTTTAAATCAATTAGTTCAAGATTAGACGCGGATAAAGCATTATCAATCTTCATTCAAGACCAATCATTTAGGTCATTTTTATTAAAAAACTTAAAGCGAGTTAGTAAGGACAAACTTACTTTTAAAATAGATTTAGATATCATTTCAGATAATTTATCTGAAGTTGAAAAAGCATTGCCAAGGGATCTCTACTTTCCTGGCGAAACACTATTTATAAAAGGGCAAAAATCTGATTATATTGACAATCAAAAATTTAAAATAATTCATAATAATTTTCCAAAATCTAGACTAGTAGAAGTTTCTAATGCTGGTCATTGGGTGCATGCAGAAAACCTTAATGATTTTGCTGAAGAAACATTATATTTTTTAAAATCTTAAAAGTTGGTCACCTATGCAAAAAGACCTATTTTTGCCACCAAATTTGTAAAATATGAAGGTTTCAAAAAAGGATATCGATAAATTAAATTCAGTATTGTCTGTCAGCATTGAAAAGACTGATTACGAATCAAAAGTAGAAGAAGTTCTCAAGGATTATAAAAAGAAAGCTAATATTCCGGGCTTTAGAAAAGGACATACTCCAATAGGATTAATAAAAAAACAATATGGAATTTCAGTTAAAGTTGATGAAATCAATAAACTGATGCAAAAAGGATTAAGTGATTATTTAGGTGATGAAAAATTGGATATTTTAGGTAATCCTATTCCTGTTGAAAAAAATGATTTAGATTGGAACGCTGATAATATTACTTTTGATTTTGAAATAGGATTATCTCCAGAGTTTGAAGTTTCATTAAAAAACAAAAAAGCTATTAGTTCTTATGAAATTGATGTCGATAAAAAAATGATTGATGATCAACTCAAAAACATTCAAAATCAATACGGAAAACTAATTGCAAAAACTAAAATTGAAGACGGATTTGAAATAAATGGTAAATTTATAAATGAAGAATTTGAAGTTGATAACACATCAAACTTCAAATTGAAGGATATTAAAGGTAAATCTAATAAAGAAAGTTTAAAAAAATTAAATATTGGTGAATCCATTGAATTTAAAACTGAAGATTTATTTGATAAAGATTCTGATTTATCATTTCATTTAAAAACCAACGACGAAAATAAAGATAAAGTTAAAACTGTTAAATTTTCATTAAATGAAATAAATGAAAGACAGCCAGCTGATCTTGATCAAGATTTATTTGATAAATTATTTGGAAAAGATGCTATAAAATCAGTGACAGAACTTAAAAATAAATTAAAATCAGATGCTGAATCAAATTTTATAAATCAAACAGACCAAAAGTTGTTAAATGATGTAACAGAATATTTAATAGAAAATACAAAGTTTGATTTACCAGATAATTTTTTAAAAAAATGGATGCAAACTGCTGGCGAAAATAGATTAGATGAAAAAGAAGCAGCCTTAGAATATGAAAAATCTGAAAAAGGTCTTAGATATCAATTGATAGAATCTAAAATAGTTAAGCAGAATGACATAAAAATTGATCATAATCAAATTAAGGATTTTTCTAAAGATTTGATTAAAACTCAAATGAAACAATACGGTCAAAACAATCCTGAGGAAAAAGAGTTAGAGTCAATTTCACAAAGAATTTTATCAAACAAAGATGAGGTTAAAAGGATTTCTGATCAACTATTAAGTAAAAAGTTAATCGATTTATTTAAATCAAACCTTAAATTTAAAAACAATAAAGTTTCGTATGAAAAGTTTATTGAAATGGCTTATGCTAAAAAATAATTAACTTTAGTTTATTATAAATATTAATTTTTATGGATTACTCGAAAGAATTTAAAGAATATTCAATTAAGCATCACGGAATTAACTCTCTCTATTATGATAAGTTAGTTAGTAGTATGACACCCTATATAATTGAAGAAAGACAACTAAACGTAGCTCAAATGGATGTTTTCTCTAGACTTATGATGGATAGAATTATTTTCTTAGGTACGGGTATAAATGATTCTATAGCAAATATAATTCAAGCTCAGTTACTTTTTTTAGAAAGTACTGATAAAGACAAGGATATTCAGATTTATATTAATTCACCTGGAGGATCTGTTTATGCTGGCTTGGGTATTTATGATACAATGCAATTTATAAATCCTGAAGTTGCTACTATTTGTACTGGAATTGCAGCTTCAATGGCAGCTGTCTTATTATGTGCAGGGCAAAAGGGTAAAAGATCTGGATTAACTCATTCAAGAGTAATGATTCACCAACCATTAGGAGGAGCACAAGGTCAAGCATCTGATATAGAAATTACTGCTAGAGAAATTGGGAAGTTAAAGAAAGAACTTTACGAAATTATTGCCAATCATTCTGGCCAGAAATTCGATAAAGTTCATGACGATAGTGATAGGGACTATTGGATGAAAGCTCAAGAAGCTAAAAAATACGGAATGATAGACGAGGTTTTAACTAAAAAATAAATCATGTCTGAGAAAGATTTAATTTGTTCATTTTGTAGCTTAAGTAAATCACAAACAAATTTACTTGTTGCTGGTCAAGATGCTCATATTTGTGACAGCTGTATTGAACAAGCTTATGGAATCATTATTGAAGAATCTAAAAGAAATACTGATTTAGAACAGGAAGATGAGTTAACAATCGCTAAACCAAAAGAAATTAAACTTTTTTTAGATGAATATGTAATTGGGCAAGACCATACAAAAAAAATTCTATCGGTAGCTGTTTACAATCATTACAAAAGACTAAATCATAAATCATCTAAAAACGATGTAGAGATTGATAAAAGTAATATCTTAATAGCAGGTGAAACTGGTACTGGAAAAACATTAATAGCAAAAACAATTGCAAGAATGTTAGATGTTCCATTAGCGATTGTAGATGCAACTGTTCTTACTGAAGCTGGATATGTTGGAGAAGATGTTGAGACTATTTTAACTCGACTATTACAGGCTTCAGATTACGATCAAGAAAAAGCTCAAAGAGGAATTGTATTTATTGACGAAATTGATAAAATTGCAAGAAAAAGTGACAATCCTTCAATAACAAGAGACGTCTCTGGTGAGGGAGTTCAACAAGCTTTGTTAAAATTATTGGAAGGAACTATTGTAAATGTCCCACCTAAAGGAGGAAGAAAACATCCTGATCAAAAATTTATTGAACTAGACACTCAAAATATCCTATTTATTGCGGGAGGTGCATTTGATGGTATTGAAAAGGTTATTTCAAAACGATTAAACATGCAGGTTGTTGGTTATAAAAATCCTTCTACAACTAAAATCAATCAAAAAAATCTTCTTTCATTTATTTCTCCAAAAGATTTAAAAGATTTTGGATTAATTCCTGAGATTTTAGGGAGACTACCTGTGTTATCGTATATGAATTCTTTAGATAAAAACACTCTGAGATCGATATTAACTGAGCCAAAAAATTCTCTTATTAAACAATACGAAAAGTTGTTTGAATTGGATGGTATAAAAATTACTTTTTCTGAAGACGGTCTTAATTATATAGTAGACAAAGCACTTGAATTTAAGCTTGGAGCTAGAGGGCTTAGATCTATTTGTGAATTGATTTTAAATGATGCAATGTTTGAACTTCCAAGTTCAAAGAGAAAAAAACTTCATATTGATAAAAATTATATTTCAAAAAAATTATCAAATTCTAGCTTGAGTATTTTAAAAGTGGCTTCTTAATTAAGTTTAATTAGCTCCTCAATAATAACTCTATCATTAGAAAGTCTTGGAATTTTATTTTGGCCACCTAATTTATTTTTAAGTCTTAGCCAATCGAAAAATAATTTTTCTTTAGCTATAATAATTTCTAAACTTTTCATGGTTATATCCTTGAAACGTTTAGATTTATAATCAGAGTTTAGTTCTTGTAGATTGCTATCTAAATCTTCACAAAATTTTGAAATATTTAAAGGTTTTTTTTCAAATTCAATAAGCCATTGATGATATCCTGAATTTTTTTTACTAATAAAAGAAGGTGCAACAGTATATTCCACTATTCTTGATTTATGTTTTGAAAGTGTTTTGTTTAATGCGTTTTCAGCATTTTCAATTATAAGCTCTTCTCCGAAGGCATTTATAAAACTTTTTGTTCTTCCAGTAATTTTAATTCTAAAAGGATTAAGCGAAGTAAACTTGACAGTATCTCCAATTTTATATCTCCAAAGTCCAGCATTTGTAGAAATAATTATCGCATAATTAGTATCCAACTTTACTTTTGAAAGATTTATTATTTCATGATTTAGCTTATTAAGAATTTCAAACTCAAAATAAATTCCATAATCTAACATAAGCAGCATGTCATCACTACCATTCCTGTCTTGAATAGCAAAAAATCCCTCTGAGGCATTGTAGGTTTCGTAAAATCGAACATCTTCTCCTAAAACAGATTTAAATTGATTGATGTATGGATTAAAATTAACTCCTCCATGGAAATATACTTCTAAATTTTTCCATATGTCCTTAATTGTTCTTTCA
>JABJFE010000078.1 GCA_018662905.1 Flavobacteriaceae bacterium | reverse complement strand
CTACTAATTAAGATATCAATTCCTGAATCTCTCAAATTAAATTTTTTAGTACCACAAAACTGAGTTCCATCAGCAATAATTAAAATTTGGGGAAAATCTTTTTTAATTTGTTTAATAAATTCTAAATCAATCAAAGTACCGTCAATATGTTGAACTATGGAGAAAATAAATACATCAGGGTTATACTTATTTATTCCTTCAAGAATTTGAGTTTCTAAATCAAAGGTGTTATTAGAAAAATTATACTTTATTCCAGATGAAACTACTTGATTTAAAATACTACTGTAATCATTTTTTATCATTAAAATAGTTTTATCGGATTTAATAGCTTTTAATAATAAACTTAAACCAATTGAAAAATTTTGAACAAGAAATGTAGTCGAATCAACAGATCCTAAAAATTTATTTATTTCTGTTCTAGTTTTTTCCAACAACATCTCATGATTTAATCTAAATTGACTTCCCTTGTTTAAAAAATCAATTTCGTGATTAGTTCTCCAAGTAAGTAATTCATTATACATGAGTCCCGATCTGGCTGTATCTAGATATATTTTATTTTCTAATGCAGGAAATTTCACTGATAATGATTATAAAAATTAATAATGTAATTTAAAATATTATTTTTGTACTTCAATTTACAATTATGCTATTTAAAAACAATAATAGTTCTAACATTAGTGAAGATCAAATTGCATTAATTGAATATGCACAAATCAGAATAAAGTCTAAAAAAAGACTCTTTTTTCATTTCTCTTTAATGATTATCAGTATTATATCTTTATTAACATCTAATTTAATATTTGAATTCAAAAAAGAAATTGTTTTTTTTGATTATCCCTGGTCCTATTGGATATGTTCATTATGGTTTATTCTTTTTTTGTTCCACTTATTTAATGTGTATGTTACAAATAAATTTATGGGTAAAAAATGGGAAAAAAATCAAATAAAAAAATTGGTAGAAAAACAACAAATTAAAATTGCTGAAATAAAAACTGAACTTGAGAAAGAAGCTAGAGTGATTGCAGAATCTCAATTATTTTCACAAAATAATCCAAACAATACAATTACTTTAATTGCAGCTGCAAGTGAGAATAATATTATTGGAAAAGACAATAAATTAATCTGGCATTTAAGTGATGATCTTAAACATTTTAAAGACTTAACAAAAGGACATTTTGTAATAATGGGAAGGAAAACTTTTGAATCGATGCCTAAAGCTCTTCCCAATAGAACTAACGTAATTATCACTCGTAAAACAGATTATAAAGCTGAAAACGCTATTGTTGTAAATTCATTAGAAAAAGCTTTAAAAATAGCAGAAAACGATAATCAACCATTTATAATTGGTGGGGGTGAGATATATAAATTGTCTATTGAAATTGCTGATAGAATTGAACTAACACGAGTCCACACATCAATTGAAGGAGATACTTCATTTCCTGAAATTAATTTAGAAAAATGGCAAGAAGTTAAACGTGACAAAAGACTTAAAGATGAAAAAAATGAATATGATTTTTCTTTTTTAAGATATGATAAAATCAATTAAATGAAAGCATATATATTTCCAGGACAAGGGTCTCAATTTACTGGAATGTGTCATGATTTATTTTTAAAATATGACACAATTAAACCTTTGTTTGCTAAAGCTGAAGAAATTTTAGAATTTGATATTTCTAAAATAATGTTTGAAGGTTCTAAAGAAGAACTGATCCAAACTAAAGTTACACAACCTGCTATTTTCATACACTCAATGGCGATTTTAAAAATTCTTGGAGAATCTTTTAAACCAGACTTAGTAGCTGGTCATTCACTTGGTGAATTTTCGGCATTAGTTGCTGCTGGGGTTTTAAATTATGAAGATGGACTTAAGTTAGTTTCTATCAGAGCTAAAGCAATGCAAAAATCGTGTGAAAAAACAAATGGCACAATGGCTGCAATTCTTGCATTAGATAATAATGTTATTGAAAAAATATGTAAAGATGTTGAAGGAGTTGTTGTAGCTGCTAATTATAATTGTCCTGGACAAGTTGTAATTTCAGGAGAATTAAATGCAGTTAAATTAGCTTGTGAAAAACTTAGTGACGCAGGTGCTAGAAGAGCACTTTTACTTCCTGTAGGCGGAGCTTTTCATTCAGAATTAATGATTGATGCAAAAGAAGAACTTTCATTAGCTATTGAAAAAGCAACATTCAGCGATCCTATTTGTCCGATATATCAAAATGTGAATGCTAAGGCTGACACATCAGTTGAAAAAATAAAAGAAAATTTAATATCTCAGCTAACATCACCTGTAAAATGGAATCAAAGTATTGATCAAATGATAAAAAACGGAACAACACAATTTATAGAGATTGGTCCTGGAAAAGTTCTGCAAGGACTTATAAAGAAAATTGACAGAAATTCACATGTTAGTTTTCCTGAGCTGTAAAAAATTTGTTTATTTTTTTACAAATAAATTTAATTTGATCATTATCTAGTTCTGAATGCATTGGAAGAGAAATAACTTGCTCAGACATCATGTTAGATATTTTAAAATCTTCTTCTTTATAATTTTTATCAGAGTAGGCTTTTTGTTTGTGTAATGGAATTGGATAATAAATACCATGAGGAATATTATTGTCATTTAAGTATTTTGACAATTCATCTCTATTTCCACTTAAAACTCTCAAAGTATATTGATGAAAAACATGTGACTTACAATTATTTTTCACAATAGGAGTTAATAAATTTTTATTTTGATTTAATTCCTTAGAGTAAAATAAAGAAGCCTCTTTTCTTCTTTCATTGTAAAAATCTAGCAATGGTAATTTAACTGATAATATAGCTGCCTGCACACTATCTAATCTTGAATTCACTCCAACGACATCGTGATGATATCTAACATACATACCGTGATTAACAATTCCCCGCATCACATGCGCTAACTCATCATTGTTTGTAAAAATTGCTCCTCCATCACCATAGCATCCTAAATTTTTAGACGGAAAAAAAGATGTAGTCCCTATATCTCCAATAGTCCCGGATTTTAAATTAGAATTATTCGACGAAATATAAGTAGATCCTATTCCCTGTGCGTTATCCTCAATGACATAAAGACTATTAGATTTAGCTATTTCAATAACCTTATCCATATTAGCAACTTGACCAAACAAATGAACTGGAATAATTGCTTTAGTTTTTGGAGTAATTGCTTTGAGTATTTCATCACAATCTATATTAAATGTATCCTCCTCTATATCAACTAAAACAGGTTTTAACTGTAAGAGAGCAATTACTTCAACAGTGGCAGCAAAAGTAAAATCAGATGTAATTATTTCATCTCCTGGCTGTAAACCCAAACTCATTAAAGCTATTTGTAAAGCATCTGTTCCATTAGCACATGGAATTACATGTTTAACATTTAAATAGTTTTCTAAATCAGATTGAAATTTTTTGACAGACGGTCCATTAATAAATGTGCCATTTTTAAAAATTTCTAAAACAGAAGAATCAACTTCATCTTTTATAAACTCATATTGAGTCTTTAAGTCTACCATCTGTAACTTTCTCATAGTACGAAATTTGTGTAAAAATAAGAAAATACAGAGTTTTAGAATGAATATATTTACAAAATACTAAATGAGTATTTTTGTAATTCAATGAGGGTAATATATAACATAGTAATACTTCAAATAAAATCTCTTTTATTTATACTTAAATTTTTTAATTCAAAAATCAGATCTTTCGTTGAAGAAAGAAAAAAAGTATTAAAAATTTTAGAAAAAACTATTTCAAAAACCGACAATTACATATGGATACATGTAGCTTCCTTGGGTGAATACGAACAAGGCCTTCCAATATTTAAAGAAATTAAATCATTATATAAAAATCACAAAATAGTACTGTCTTTTTTTTCTTCATCTGGCTATCAAGTTCGTAAAAACAATCCTATTGCTGATATAACGGTCTACTTACCGTTAGATACAAGCAAAAATTCAAGGAAATTCGTTTCATTAATAAATCCAAAAATGGTGTTTTTTGTTAAATATGAGTTTTGGCCTAATTATCTACAAAATTTAAAAAAAAATAGCATACCCACTTTTCTTTTAGCCGGCTTGTTTAGAGAAAATCATTGGTTTTTTAGATGGTATGGATCAGGGTTTCTAAATTTATTAAAATCTTCTGTTACACACTTTTTTGTTCAAAATAAAGATTCAATAGATTTATTAATAAATAATAATATTACTAATTGCACGTTGATGGGAGATTCTAGATTTGACAGAGTTAATACTTTGTTAGATCAAAATAATAATATTGAAAATATTAAAGAATTTATCGGAAATAGAATTTGTTTTGTTGGTGGAAGTACATGGAAAGAGGACGAATCTCTAATGATTGATTATATAAATAAAAACAATAATAACTTAGTATGGATAATTGCACCTCACCAAATTAACTTAAAACATATTACTGATTTTCAAAAAAAAATTAAACGTAAAAGTATTCTTCATTCTAATCTAAATCAAAACAATATAACCACAACCAAAGTACTGATTATAGACTCTATTGGAATACTAACTAAACTCTATAGCTATTCTGACATTTCTTACGTCGGCGGAGGAATGGGGAACTCTGGATTACACAATATTCTTGAACCTGCTATTTTTAAAAATCCTATTTTAATTGGAAAAAACTATATTAATTTTCCAGAAGCTAGGGACCTTATCTCAAAAAATGGAGCTATAAGTGTGAAAGATTCTAAAGAATTTGAAAATATTTTAAATGAATTAATTGAAAATAAAAGAAAAAGATCGATAATGGGGGGGAATAATTTTGATTATATTAAATCAAATCTTGGTGCTACTAAAAATGTTATTTCATATTTAAAAGAAAGAAAATGAGAAAAATAATTCTGACACTTACAATTTTACTATCGTTTATAATAAACGCACAAAATCCGGTTGGAGCTTGGGAAAGAATTCATACTTCTAAAAATGGAAAAGAATTGAAAAGTGTAGTTATTTTTTCTGAATCTCATCAAAGCATTAGTATCTATGAAAGTAAAACAGGAAGACTTGTTCATTCAAATGGAGGTACTTGGGAATTAAAAGGAAAAACAATGACTGAGGTTGTTGAATTTGATACTGATAATCCAGAGCGAGTGGGAAGTGCGGTGGTATTTGATATTAATATTGACGATGAATTTTTAGAAATTGTTGGCAGTGAAATGAAATTTTCTAGATTAGACAACGGAGCACCTGGTGACTTAAATGGAGCATGGTTAATGTCAGCTAGAATAAGAGATGGTAAAAAACAAGAAAGAGACATTTCTAGACCTAGAAAAACAATGAAAATTCTTTCTGGAACAAGATTTCAATGGATAGCATACAATACCGAAACAAAAAAGTTTATGGCAACAGGCGGCGGCACTTACACTACATTAAAAGGAAAATACAAAGAAAATATAGAATTTTTCTCAAGAGATAATTCTAAAGTTGGTTTAAACTTAGAGTTTGATTACGAAATTTTAATAAAAACTGATGATAAAAAATTAGTTAGTCAAAAAAACTGGTACCATAAAGGGTTTAGCAGTAAAGGAAATCCTATAAATGAAATATGGACTCAACGGTAAATTAGTTCTATGATCTTATTTAAATTAATTTTATAAAAAAATCAATGTCAAAAAGACCTTTAATTTTAGTAACAAACGATGATGGAATATCAGCTCCAGGAATTAGAACGCTAATTTCTGCAATGAATGAAATAGGCGATGTAGTTGTTGTAGCACCTGACAGTCCACAATCTGCAATGGGACATGCTATAACAATAAATTCAACTTTGCATTGTAACGCTATAAAAATTGATAACGGTCCACAAAAAGAATATTCTTGTTCAGGAACTCCAGCAGATTGTGTGAAATTAGGGATAAATGAAATTCTAGACAGAAAACCTGACTTATGTGTTTCTGGAATTAATCATGGATCGAATTCTTCAATAAATGTTATCTATTCAGGTACTATGAGTGCAGCTGTAGAAGCAAGTGTTGAGGGTATTCCGGCTATAGGTTTTTCTTTATTAGATTATAGTTGGGATGCTGATTTCGAAACTATAAAAGAGTATATAATAAGTATTACGAAAAAAGCTTTAAATCGGGGTATTCCAAAGGGAAATGCCTTAAACATTAATTTCCCTAAATTAAAAAGCGCGGAAATAAAAGGTATTAAGATATGCCGACAAGCAAATGCATATTGGGTTGAAAAATTTGATAAAAGAACAAATCCACAAGGAAAAGAATATTATTGGTTAACTGGTGAATTTATCAATAAGGACGAAGGACAAGATTCAGATGAATGGGCACTTGCTAACGGGTTCATTTCAATTGTTCCAGTAAAATTTGATATGACGGATCATAATAATATTAAAAAATTAAAAAACTGGGATTTTTAAATAAATGAAATATTATATAATTGCTGGGGAAGCGTCAGGGGATTTACACGCATCCAATTTAATAAAGGAAATTATTAAATTGGAACCAAATGCGGATATTAGAGCTTGGGGAGGAGATAAAATGCAAAATGCTGGAGCTAATGTTGTAAAACATTTTAAAGATTTAGCATTTATGGGATTTTACGAAGTCTTAATAAACCTAAGAACAATTTTAAAAAATATCAGTTTTTGCAAAAAAGATATTCTTGAATTCAATCCAGATAAAATAATATTTGTAGACTATCCTGGATTTAATATGAGAATCGCAAAATGGTCAAAAAAATATAAATTTCAAACCATATATTACATAGCTCCTCAGCTTTGGGCATGGAATGAAAAGAGAATAAAAAAAATAAAAAAATATATTGATTCTTTATATGTTATTTTACCATTTGAAAAAGAGTTTTTTGAGACTAAACATAAATATCCTGTAAAGTTTTTAGGCCACCCATTATTAGATAGTATAAGTAATTTTAAAAAAAATTATGATTCATCAAGTGAACAAATAATTACTAACAAAAAAGCAGTTATTGCAATTTTACCAGGAAGCAGAAAACAAGAAATTAAGAAAATCTTAAATACAGTAATTAAAATAGTTGATTATTTTCCTGATCACCAATTTATTGTAGCAGGAGCGCCAAATATTGAACTTAGTTATTACAAATCAATTTTAAAAAATAAAAGAATAAAAGTAATAGAAAATAAAACTTACGAGATTCTTTCAATATCAACCGCTGCAATTGTAACAAGCGGAACTGCTACGCTTGAGACTGCACTGTTTAAAGTGCCTCAGGTTGTGTGCTACAAGAGTAGTTACTTCAGTTATTTTATAGCTAAATTAATAGTGAATATTAAATATATTTCACTAGTAAATCTTATAATGGATCAACAAATTGTAAAAGAATTAATCCAACAAGATTGTAATAAAGATAAAATTAGAAATGAACTTGAAAAAATTTTAGATTTAAATAATAAAAAATCATTACAAATTAAATACGATGAATTAACTTCAATACTAGGAAATAATGGAACTAGTAAGAGAGTAGCTTTAGACATAATAAAAAAATAAGGTTGTGAAAATTGATGGTATAGATAAAAGAATAATACTTGAGTTATCCAATAACTCTAGAACTCCTGTATTGGAAATATCAAGAAAAATTGGTATTTCCGGAGCTGCAATTCATCAAAGAATAAGAAAATTAGAAGATTCCGGTCTTATTAGTGGGCATCATTTAAAATTAAATCCAAAAGTATTGGGTTACTCAACGTTAGCTTTTGTAGGTGTTTATTTTGATAAAGCTGAAAGAAACTCTGATGCAATAAAATCAATGAAAAATATTCCTGAAATTCTAGAATGTCACTACACAACTGGAAACTGGAGTGTTCTTATAAAAATATTATGTAAGGATAATGAAGATTTAATGCTGATATTAAACAAGAAAATTCAAT